>NZ_JBHXLV010000071.1:0-28163 GCF_042721685.1 Streptomyces sp. NPDC058459
GTGCCCCCCTCCTTCACGTACCGGCCGCACGTGCGGTCTACGGCTCGAACTTGTAGCCCAGCCCGCGCACCGTCACCAGATAGCGCGGCGCGCCCGGATCGGGCTCGATCTTGGCGCGCAGCCGCTTCACATGGACATCGAGGGTCTTGGTGTCGCCCACGTAGTCGGCGCCCCACACCCGGTCGATGAGCTGCATCCGGGTCAGCACCCGGCCCGCGTTGCGCAGCAGCATCTCCAGCAGGTCGAACTCCTTCAGCGGCAGGTCGACCTTGGCCCCGGACACCGTCACCACATGGCGGTCGACGTCCATCCGGACCGGACCCGCCTCCAGCGCGGCCGGGGAGATCTCCTCCGGCTCGCCGCGCCTGCGCAGCACGGCCCGGATACGGGCGACCAGCTCGCGCGAGGAGAAGGGCTTGGTGACGTAGTCGTCGGCCCCTATCTCCAGGCCGACGACCTTGTCGATCTCGCTGTCCTTGGCGGTCACCATGATCACCGGGACGTTGGAGCGGCCGCGCAGCTGGCGGCACACCTCCGTACCGGGCAGCCCCGGCAGCATCAGGTCGAGCAGCACCAGGTCGGCGCCGTTGCGTTCGAACTCGTCCAGGCCGTCGGGGCCGGTCGCGGCGACGGCCACCTCGAAGCCCTCCTTGCGCAGCATGTACGACAGGGCGTCGGAGAAGGACTCCTCGTCCTCGACGACGAGCACTCGGGTCACGGAAGGACCTCCGGGGAGGGAAGCGAAGCGTACGGGGATGGATCGGCGGGCCCGGACTCGTCGCCGAGTCCCGGCTGCCTGGCCGCGCGGTCGCGGGCGACGCCCGCCTCCGGCAGCCGCAGGGTGAAGGTGGAGCCCTGGCCCTCGGCGCTCCAGACCGAGACCTCGCCGCCGTGCGAGGCGACCACGTGCTTGACGATGGCGAGGCCGAGGCCGGTGCCGCCGGTGGCGCGCGAGCGGGCGGGGTCGACGCGGTAGAAGCGCTCGAAGATGCGCTCCTTGTCCTTGTCGGAGATGCCGATGCCCTGGTCGGTGACGGCGAGTTCGATCGCGTCGCCGCCGGGCGCGGTGACGCGGCGGGCGGAGATGCCGACGCGGGTGTGGGCCGGGGAGTAGTTGACGGCGTTCTCGACCAGGTTGCCCAGGGCGGCGGCGAGCTGGCCGCGGTTGCCCCACACGTGCAGCCCGGCCCGTACCGCGCCGGGCGGGTCCTGGATGGCGGTGGCCATGTTGATCTGCTTCGTACCGGCCTGCTGGCGGCAGCGGTCGACGGCCTCGGCGACCAGCTCGTCCACCCGTACCGGCTCGGCGTCCTCCAGCGGGTCGTCGTTCTGCACCCGGGAGAGGTCGATCAGCTCCTGGACCAGGTTGGTCAGCCGGGTGGCCTCGATCTGCATCCGCCCGGCGAACCGCTGGACCGCGTCGGGCTCGTCGGCGGCGTCCATGACAGCCTCGGAGAGCAGCGAGAGCGCTCCTACGGGGGTCTTCAGCTCGTGGCTCACATTGGCCACGAAGTCACGGCGTACCGCCTCGATGCGGCGCGCCTCGGTCAGGTCCTCGACCAGCAGCAGCACCAGCCGGGAGCCGAGCGGGGCCACCCGCGCGGACACCGCGAGGGCCTCGCCCCGTCCGGTGCCGCGCCGGGGCAGGTCCAGCTCGACCTGCCGTATCTCGCCGTCGCGCCGGGTGTCGCGGGTCATCTGGAGCATCGGCTCCACGGCGAGCTTGCCGCCCCGGACGAGGCCGAGGGCGTACGCGGCGGAGCTGGCCTTGACCACGGCGTCGGCCTCGTCGAGGACGACCGCGGAGGAGCGGAGCACCGAGAGCACGGTGTCCACGCCGGGCGGGAGCACCGCGTCGGTGTGGAGGGAGGTACGGGTGGGGCGTTTCAGGTCGCGCTCGCTCCAGCGGAACGCCAGCATGGCGATGACACCGGTGAGTACACCGCCGATCGCCGCCGCTGCGGCGACCGCCGCGTTCACGTCCATGGCTCAAGGTTAGGCATGGCGTCCGCCCTGACCACAGCCATGGCCGTGCGACCTCGGACACTCGTCGCCCAGAGTTCACCTTCCATCCAGTGATGGTTCATTCGGGAGGGCGGAAACGGACGCGTACGGGACAGAACGTGGGAACGTGGGGTCCGGCCAGGAACTTGGGGCCCCGACGACACGTAGTAGGAGAGGGAACCTGATGCGGGACGCGTACCACGAGGAACTGGACTCGATCGGCGACGGTCTGGTGGAGATGGCCCGGCTGGTCGGCTCCGCCATCGGGCGCGGCACCACCGCCATCCTGGACGCCGACCTGAAGCTGGCCGAGAGCGTGATCGAGGCCGACCAGCGGGTCGACGAGATCCAGCACGATCTGGAGGCGCGCGCGATAGCCCTGCTGGCGCGCCAGCAGCCGGTGGCGACGGACCTGCGCATCGTCGTCACCTCGCTCCGGATGTCCGCCGACCTGGAGCGCTCGGGCGACCTCGCCCAGCATGTGGCCAAGCTGACCCGGCTGCGCTTCCCCGAGCGCGCGGTCCCGCAGGACCTGCACGCGACCATCCTGGAGATGGGCCAGCTCGCGCAGCGCCTCATGGCGAAGGCGGCGGAGGTCATCATCACCAAGGACGTCGATCTCGCGCTCCAGCTGGAGCAGGACGACGACGAGATGGACCTCCTCCACCGCACCCTCTTCCAGCACCTCATCGACGACCGCTGGAAGCACGGCATCGAGACGGCGGTCGACGTCACCCTGCTGGGCCGCTACTACGAGCGCTACGCGGACCACGCGGTGGCCGTCGCGAAGCGGGTGGTGTACCTGGTGACGGGGGAACACGCGGACGAGATCCAGCAGGAGGGCTCGGGCGGCTGAGCCACCCTCTCCTAAGTACGGGTGCTCATGTGCGGCCACGCCGGCCGGCCGCACGCTGTCTCCATGACCGCACCCCTCCCGGCCCCGAGACGCCGGTTCCCCTGGTCGCGCCGGACCCGCCCGGGGGTGGACCTGTCCCTTGCGATCCCCCTGCTCCTGCTGGAGATCGGCTGGCTGACCCTGGACGCGATATACGGCCACGGCTTGGCGGTATGGGCGGCCCAGGGCGACCGGGCGGCGGCCGACGCGGCGGACCTCGCGTTCATGGAGCGGCTACGGGTGCTCCAGATCGTGGTCGTCGCCCTGGCCGCCCTCGCGGCGCTCTTCCGGGCCCGGTGGACGGTGATCGTCCACCTCCTGGTGGCGCTGCTGGTGGGGGGCGCGCTGGCGGGGGTACGCGCGGAGTGGGAACGGGGGGACGACTCGTCGCCGGGGTGTGTGCGGTACGGGCCGAACTGCTGAGACTGTCCGGCTCCACCGCGTGCTCCAGGGCCGCCCTCTCCTGTCCGGTGCGGCGGGTGAGACGTGGATGCAGGGGGCTCGTGGTGGTGATCCGCGGCGTGCGGGCGCATCCGTGCGCCGTTGATGCGCCCAGGGGAGCGGGCATGGAATGGGTGGGGGCATCTTGCCCCCGCGTCGAGGAGGACCCATGCCCGAATCCCCGAGCACCACGACCGACCCCACCCAGGACCGCGACACCGACCAGACCGCCCGGCCCAGGAGCCTCCCGCTGATCGCCGCCTGCGGGTGCGGCTCGGGCTGCGGCTGCGGCTGCCAGCAGGGCGCGCCCTGCCAGTGCGGCTGAGGAAGGCGGCTTCGCGGGTCAGCGGATGTCGAGCGGCTCCGCCCGCACCGCCGTGACGTGGCCTGCCGTCAGCGCCCACCGCACCGCCGACGGCGCCCTGACGGCCACGGTCCCGGCGCGGTCCGCTCCCGCCACGGCCGCCTCGTTGTGAATCGTGCTGTCCTTCCCGGCGGAACACTCCACCGGGAAGGACAGTCGCACCGGCCGTACGACCACCCGCAGCGTCCCCTTGCCCCGGCACCGCACCTCGACGAAGAGCGCGTCCCCCTTCTTGCCCTTGCCGAACTCCCGGACGGCGTTCCCCGAGGTCAGACTGGGGTCGTCGGGCAGCGGCGTGTCGGTGGCGGCCCTACGCGGCGAGGGCACGGCCCTGTGCGGCGCGGACTCCCCCTTGTCGGACTTGTCGGAACGGTCCTGGGAGCAGGCGGCGACCGGCACGAGCAGCGTCGCCGCTCCCAGTCCCACAATCATGCGGCGAATGGTGTGCACAGGCGACAGCCTGGTCCATCCGGCCCGCTTACGGCGCTTGTTGGCCGAGTCCGTCCGAATCAAGCGGTACGAGCGGCGCCCGGCGCGGCCGTCTGCCCCGACATCCCGACCACCGCCGCCACGAGCACCGACATCACACACCCGGTGGCCAGTACCGGACCCGGGATGAAGGTGACCGCGAGCACGGCGAGGACACCCACCGCCCAAATGACGTCCAGCGCACCGAACTTGACCGCTCCTCGGTGCAACAGCCGCAGCACGGCGACGTACAGCGCGACCGGCACCGTGTACGCGGCCGCGATCACCGGCCGTTCGAGGTGCGCGTGCCCGGTGAGGTGCGCGATCTCGACGGCGAGCCCGGCGGCGACGGCCGCCGCGGAGGCGTAGACGACATAGTGGCCGTAACCCCAGCGGAGCGCCGTGGCCAACCGGTTGAGCTTCTCGGGCGCGCTCTGGGTGAAGTACAGCCACCACATGGCGAAGACGGTGAGGATGCCGCCGACCACGAGCGGGGCGATGTCGCCGAGGGAGACCTCGGTGTCGAGGGCGGCGCGCACGGTGCCGGTCGCGGCGGTGATGGACTCGCCGAGGACGATCAGGGTGAACAGGCCGTACCGCTCGGCGATGTGGTGCGGGTGCCAGGTGGTCTGCCCGGTGCGCTCCGCCCAGGCGGGGACGGCGAGTTCGGCGACGACGAGCACGAGGAAGGACGCCAGCCCGGCCCCGTCCGGCAGCCACAGCCGCCCGACCCAGCCGAGTTGCAGGACGAGGATGCCGGCCGCGTACCGCAGACACGTCCGCCGCCGCTCCGGGTCGCTGCGGGCGGCGCGCAGCCACTGGCTCACCATGGCCAGCCGCATCACGACGTACCCGTAGGTGATGACCGTGAAGTCGTACTCCTGCAACGCCTTGGACGCCCCCGCTGCCAGCACCAGCGCGCCGGCGATCTGGAGCAGGGTGAGCAGGCGGTACGGCACGTCGTCGGTGTCGTAGGCCGAGGCGAACCAGGTGAAGTTCATCCACGCCCACCAGATGGCGAAGAACACGAGCACGTACCCGAGCACACCGTGCCCGAGCTTCCCGGCGGCGAGTTCGTGCTCGAAGGCGGCCGCGGTCTGGGCGACGGCGGTGACGAAGCAGAGGTCGAAGAAGAGTTCCAGGACCGTGGCGGTGCGGTGCCGTTCGGTGCTGGGGCGGGGGAGCATGGGGCGGTGCCAGGCACTGCCGCTGGGCTGTGGGTGGTTCATGGGGTCCCGTCACATGGGTGGGGTCTTGTGGGAGGTCATGCTGCCGTGCAGCCCGCGGCGCGGGTGGACGCGTGGCCGGTTCACGACTCTCGTGCGTATCTCCGCCCTATCAGGGGATGCCCTTCGCGGTGAGGCTCGTGCATGCTGATGCGATCAACTCGACAGCGGGAGCGCGCATGACCCTGAAATTCCTCGGGATCATCTCCAACACTCCTACCGATGAATCACCCACCATCTGGCTCCACGAGGAGTCTGGAGACCTCCTGATCCAGTCCTACAAGGCGACGGAGAAGGAGATCGAAGAGTGCCAAGCGGCAGGTTCCGTGCCCGGCCATTCGACAGATGTCCCGGACCACGAAACGATCATCAGGCTACCGGCCGAAATGCTGAACTACATTCCTCGCCCCGACGACGGAGAGGACGACCGTGCAGGCACCAGCACGCGAGGCTCTGGCGAAGGCCCAAAAAACTGCCGTACACCTGGAGTTGCGTGACTCGTACATGTTGGACGACCCGGAGTTCATCGCTTGGCAGAACGGAAAGCGGCACGCCCCCACCGACCGGTCGTCGTGGTGGGGTGGTTGGCACGACGCGGTACAAAATGCCGTCGCCCGTGGAGTGACCGTACGGCGGGCTCGCATCGTGTCGGAGCCGCTGAGTGCTTATACCCGCTACGAATACGACCTGACGTTCGCGAATCTCGCGGCAGGCGAGGCGGTTCGCTGGCTGCCCCGACGCCGGACGACGGATCTCGCGGTACCCGGGACAGACTTCTGGGTGTTCGACGGCACATTGGCCCTGTTCCATCACTTCACCGGAGACGGGCAGTTGGCGGACGACGGCCGGGAGTACACCGACGACTCGGCGCGGGTGAGACTGGCTACCGAGGCGTTCGAAGAAGTCTGGCAGCGAGCGATCCCGCACGAGGAGTACCGGCCCTCCTGAACGTCGGCCACGCACATGACCGCATCGCCTTCCTCCAGCGCCCAACAGGCTCGGCAGACTCTGGCAGACCGCCTTGCGGAGTTGTGCCGGGATGCCGGCTGCACCGGTCTCGTACTCTCCCAACGCTGCGGCTGGAGCCGGTCCAAGTCGTCCCGGATCATGAACGCCCGGACGCCTCCGTCCGAGGACGACATCAGGGCATGGTGTGCCGCCTGTGGAGCCGGGGACCAGACCGAAGACCTCATCGCCATGCTTCGGACCGCCGAAGGCATGTGGGTGGAGTGGCGGCGCATGGAACGCGCCGGACTCAAGCGGGCGCAAGAGGTCCGGCTCCCCCTGTTCGAGCGCACCCATCGCTTCCGCTCCTACTCCTCATGGCTCGTGCCAGGGCTGCTCCAGACCCGGAGCTACACCGAGGCCGTACTGCGTGCCGTCCAACAGCGGCGAGTCGCGGTGGACGACGTGGCGGAGGCGGTGGTCGTCCGTATGCAGCGGCAACACGTGCTGCGTGGGGGCGGACGCCGCTTCGCCTTCCTCGTAGAGGAATCGGTGCTGCGCAACGGGCTCGGCGGCTCGGACGTCCAGCACGAGCAGCTCGGCCACCTGCTCGCCATGAGCGCCCTGCCCAACGTCAGCCTGGGCGTGGCACCAATGCGTCCCGACCGGCCGCGCATGCCCGTAGAGGGTTTCTGGATCTTCGACACGACCCAGGTGAACGTTGAGCTGGTCTCCGGGCACCTCACGATCACGCAGCCCAGCGAGATCGCCATGTATGCGGAGACGTTCGCAGAGCTTGCCGACCTGGCCGTCTACGGAGCTGCTGCCTATGAGTTGATCACTTCGGCGATGGACGCCCTGGAGTGATTGCCGTGCAACCCTGTGCAATCGGCTGTCAGCCGGGGTCGCCCACTCCCTAGCGTTGTCGCCATGCGGACCACTGCGAAGGGGCGGGCATGGCAAAACCGAGGACGTATCCAGGAAGTCCGATCGAATTTCTCTCCCTGGAAGAGAAGTTGGAGCCCACGCCTGTCGACGGCTGTGGAGGTTGCCGCGAGCTGGCCAATCTCCGGGACCGGGCGCGTGTGGGCGGCGACATGACCACCGTGACCGACTGCAACGTCCTCATGGCACGGCACCCGGACCGGCATGGATGAGCGCTTCTACTGATTCCCGGCGCGCAGGAACGCGGCGTTCGGCTGGACATACGGAGGTACGGAATGCGTGTGTGGTGGCTCACGAAGACCGATGGCGGCAATCCGCAGGACGACAGTGACAGCGGTAATAAGCACGGCGGAGGCGGCTCGGACGAAGGCGGCAACACGAACGACGGCCAGGGCCCGGCGGACGGTCGCTGAGCGTGAACACAGAGAGCGGCATGGGGGCGGGCCCTGACGGGCTCGCCTCCGTACTCATGGAAAAGGGCGCGCTGACCAACGTCTGGCTTCCCGCCTACCGGGCGGTTCCCCGGCACATCTTCGTCCCTGACGTGATCTGGCCCGGCCGCGCCGGAATGAACCGCCAGAGCGACCGGATGATCCGCGCCGACGAGCCCGAGGCGTGGTGGGAGGCCGTCTACCGTGACGCGCCGATCACCACACAGTGGGACGACGGTGCGTACACAGGACCCGGCAGAGGCCGCATCCCGTCCAGCTCCAATTCCATGCCGACCATGGTGTTCTCCATGCTGGACGCGCTGTCCGTCGAGCCCGGCCACCGCGTGCTGGAGATCGGCACCGGCACGGGCTGGAACGCGGCGCTGCTGTCCCACCGGGTCGGCGCGGAGAATGTCTTCACCGTGGAGGTGGACGCGTCCACTGCGGAGGCTGCGCGCAAGTGTCTCTGCGCCGTCGGCTTCCACCCCGTCACCGTCATCGGAGACGGAACGGAGGGATACGCCAAGGGAGCGCCGTACGACCGCGTGATCGCCACGGCATCCATCGGACGCGTGCCCCGACAGTGGCTCGCCCAGACGACGCCAGGCGGGATCATCGTCGCGCCGTGGGGGCCGGTGTACGGCGGTGAAGCCGTGGTACGGCTCACGATCGCTGGGGACGGGTCCGCTTCAGGCCCATTCCTCGGCTCCTCCGCATTCATGCGACTGCGCGCCCAACGCATGGACCGCAGGCACGTCCGCGAGTACCTCGGAGGCCGTAAGTGGCCGGCCTACGGCCACCGCAGCATGACCAGTCTTTCCCCCGAAGCAGTGGGTGACTGGCCGGTCATGTTCGCCATAGGGGTCCAAGTTCCCGACGCCTTCCCCTGGGCTGAGATGTACGACGACGGCTCGTACACCCTGTGGCTACGGGACACAACGGTCACTTCCTGGGCGACCGCCGACTACTTGCCTGACGGCGAGGAATTCGAGGTCTACCAGTCCGGTCCCCGTCGGCTGTGGGACGAGGTGGAGACCGCCCACCGCTGGTGGGACGAACAGGGACGGCCAGGGTTCGATCGATTCGGTCTTACTGTGGCCGGGGATGGCGAACGGGTATGGCTGGACGAACCAGGCAACGTCGTCCGCGTTGGTTGAGCTTGCCTAGGAGTGAGCTTCTTTCACCGACGCTCTCCCTCAGCTGGCCATCGTCGCGGAAATCTTACGCAGGCATGTCAGGGACATGGACGGACGGCGCCACGGGAGTTTGCTTCAACCGGCGGCACTGCACCAATAAGCACTATTCGCCAAAGTCGATAGCGGCCTGTGAAAGTTAAAGATGCATGGCAGCGGCCGGGAAGTAGCAATCACCGGTGCGGCTTGCATGCTCAAGCTTGCGGGCAATTAGAGCGTCAAGGCGGATGCGTCCGTCGAGGACGCAGAACAGGTCGCCTCCGTCCACAGTAATGAACGAGGTGCTGCGCTTGAAGATGTCGCGGCCACCCTCTGAGAAGCCGTTGACGCTCACAAAGAGACCAAGCGCATTCTTGCCCTTGCGCTTAACCTTGCCGTCGAAGTTCGTCATATGCTCGGCTTCCACCGCACCAGCCAGCCACTTGGCCTCAACCACATAGTGGTTTGTGTCGTGGTAGATCGAGCCATCGATTTGCTCACCCTTCAAGCTGTACGCAAGCGTTGGCTCAAGATCGAATAGAGTGAAGAGCCGATGCAAGAATGTTTCGAACTCCCGGCCCGCCTGCTGGCGATTCGACATGCCGTGAAGCCGAAGAAATTCCTGCCTCAATTCACTCAGGATTTCCGTAAAGCCTCGGGTTCGGTTAACGCTTTCACGGTGTGCGGCAAGCTCGGCCGCGAACTTCTCACGCTCCTCAGCGATGGCCGCGTGCCGCCCCACCCACTTTTCCAAGTTGGTTACAGCTGCACGCGCCTGAGACAACAGATCATTAGCATCGACTTGCTTCGATAGATTCGGAAAGCTATCCAAGCGCGATATGTCAGTCATTAGTTCTACCGTGAGGTCGCGATACCGCTTCTCTTCAGCCATAAGCATATTCACGAGCTGAGCCGAGGTCTCACGCTTGGTCGTCGTGAAATCGATTCGAGTCAACAGTTCCGGGTGTTCACGAAGGCGACGGCGGACGTCTTGTTGATACGCAAGCTTATTCCAGTTGATCGTGGTCAGCGCCTCGATCAAAGCTCCGTAGGCATCAGGGTGGATCTTCTTGTTCGTTACACCCGACTGCACCTCTACCATGGCTCGCCCACTTTCAGACGCCCAACGGCCCAACGAGACCGTTCCTACTGATAACCCATCAGAGTGTATCCGGGCGGGCCGACAAGGTGGATACATACACTCAGCGTCACCCTTTGGCCATAGATAACTCCCGCAAGATGGTGGAAGTTTGATCACGGATTAAGAGCGGACGTGGTGGGGAGCTTGAGGACACCCTGAGAATCTGACTTATAGGGACGTTGCCAGTCACTAGCCTCCGCAGGCACCGCACCGCTCGACCTCAACCGGCAGGGGAGGCACGCGTTCGATCTGCGGGTGCGCGAGCGCACGTCGATGCTATCAGCGGCTCGGTCTGGTCCCGTCCAGCAACTAACGGACCAGAGATGATCCAGAGGCGCCGAAAAGCCAAAGCCCCCTCCCAGCGGAAAGCCCGCAGGCAGGGGGCTTCTTCGTGCCTGCCTCCTCCTTCTTGCCCTGGGTCTTGCCGGGGATCTTGGTGAGCTGGGTTTTCGCTGGTCAGGAGTGGTGGGTTCGTGCGCCTGGTGGTCGTCGTTGGTTGTCCTTGGCCACTGTCGAGCGACCTCGGACGGCCCAGGGACGGCCCAGCTTCGGTGCGCTCGGCTGACGGCCGCCACCTTGGACACACCCCGTCTGAACCTCAGCCGACGACAGCCAGCCACGACGGCGGGTGCACCGACCGACCAGGCACGCGTATGCCTCGCTGCACCCCCACCGGCCTCAGCCACGCTGCCGGTGCCCTCGACCAAAGCAAGCTGTGACGACAGAGCCCTCGACGTGCTGCGGCCAAGGGGCTCGCATACCTTCACGTCATGGACTTCAGCATCACCGCGGGGGAGGAAGACATCGTGTTCCACGTGGCGAGCCTCGTCCAGGACGGCCTCTCACCCACGGATGACGACCAGGCGGAGGAGCTGGGTGACGAGGTTCGCCCCGCGCTGCAATCGCTCCTGGGCAAGGGTTGGCTTGTGGTCGACGAGGATCGCGAGCTGGCCTTGTCCACGATCGCGCGGCATATCGTGTCCAGCCGCAGGGATACCGAGGGGCCGCAGGCGTAGCAAGACAGCTTGCGGTCGACCTGATTCGCCTGCTGCTCTGCCATCGAGGTTGCCACGACCCGTCATGTCCAACGGGCCGCACAACGGCATCGACATGATGCTACTGCCCGGAGTGTGAGCAGCGATTCTCCGTCACCGGACAGGTCGTCGACTGTTCCGACTGAGAACCGCCCCGGGGTGGCAAGGTTTGAACCCACGACCTCTTCGTCCCGAAGCAACTTGGGTAGGGGTGCTGCCCTGCGGCGGCGTGGCTCTCACCTGCGCTGACAGTCCGCAGACGTTCGCGCTCGTTCGCCGCTGTTCGCCCGCGTGGTCACGCAGTTAGACACCCGGTGCTGCGGCGTCAGCCGCAGGCTGCGCGACTTGGCCAAGGGAGCCCGTCGGGAAATTGATCCGCAGGCCGGCCCGCTCGAACGAAGTCGTAATACTCATCTTGGACCATGCCCTGATTGACCCACCTCCATGGCACCGCACCCGTGGCCTCCTTGGCGGCAGTTAGCGCGGTAGACGGGTCCTCAGCCGTGGCAACGAGTCGGCCGAACTCCTCCTCATCCGCGTCAGCATCGAACGGTGGAAACTCGACCAGGTCGAAGAAGCCGTCATGGCCGACGTCCTCAACGGCATAAACGAAGACCTCGTAGGACGCCTTCCCCGGACGGACCTCGACGTAAGTGATCCCGGGCCGATCCGGAACACCGATCGGGCCAAGGAACTGTTCCACCGGCCGTCCCCGCTTCAGGGCCCCGACAACGAAAGCCTCTTTCAGGTAGCGCACCCGGCAAATCCTACCCAGCGTCGCCGACCTGCGGTGCCGATCAAGCTCCCAGCTTGGGAAGCTGCGGGCATTTCCGGGCGGTTCGAGGGCTGATCTGGTCGAACGGTCGGATCCTGGCGCCGTCGGGCTGGGCGGCTTTTCCCGTGATTCCCCGCTGTTCCCCACTCGATCTGGTGCGGATGTGGTGCAGTCATCGAGATCGGGAGCCGAGTCAATGCTCGCGGCGGCCGCATTCGGCTGGGTAAAAGGAGGAGCCAGGGGCGTGCTTGAACGGTGTTTGCCTGAATTCGATGCAGGCGGTGCCCGAGACGTCGGCGGTCAACGCGTCCATCCAGAGGGTCTGCAGGGGTTGTTCGAAGGGCGGAGGGACGTGCAGTTCGGCTTCGACCGGCGTCTGGAACGGTGTGCCTTCAAGGGCGGCGATGGCGGTCAGGCTGCCATCAGCCTGGAGCTCCGCCTCCTCGATGGTCAGCCACCAGTGGAGGTCTGCCTCTGCTAGGAGTTGCTTGCCATGGATCCCACGGGCGAGAAGAGCGGCGCGGCGGCCGCGGATGTGTCGCGCTATGGCGCAGCAGAGCGGGACCTGGATGTCGTAGGGAGTGTCCACCCGGTTGTGGCCGGCGGTCGGGAAATAGTCCAGCGCGTTGGAAAGGAGCCCGAGGGCTGCGTCCTTGATGCGTGGTCGTTGACCGTGCTCGATGAGGTCCAGCAGGATCGGGGTGGCTGCGTAGGCAGCCGGGAACACCATGGCAGCGTGCGCGCAGACGAAGCCACAACCGGCAAGGAGGGATGCCGCATCGCCCGTCTCGTTGGCGGTGGTGGACACCGTCAGCAGACGTAGTGCGTGTGCGACGCGCTCCGGATCGTCGCACGGATGCGACGTCGGGTTGGGTAACGTCGACCAGTTCACGGCGTCTACGGCGTCAGAGGTCACTCTCACATTCTGCCGCCTCGGCGTGAAATCCTCGGGCGCTATCTGGGGACGTCGGCCTGAGCCCTGAGCTTGGGAGCTCGGGTCTGGCCGCGGTTGCAGCGGCGACCTGTGACGGAGCGATATTGGAGTCCTGGTCGCACTCGGGGCAAGTTCCCGCTGTTCCCCGTGGTTCCCCGCAGGATCTGGCACGCGAATGGCACGGCCTCTTCGCCTCGAACGTCCATTGGCGGACTTGGGCCCCGGAGTGTCTGAGCCTCAGCCGACGACAGTCAGCCACGACGGACGGTCCGCGAGCCCTCGGCTGGGGTGGTGCGGCGAGTGCAAGCGCTCGTTGAACGACGTGGGGTCTCTGTGACACACGCACCTGCTACAAGCCATCCCCGCAAACACTGGGTGAGCCAATCGCTTGGTGGGTAGTGTGGAACGTTGTCGGGGCCGACTACCCTTGTGGCCCTGGCCAGGGTTACGCAGGGGGGTAGCGCAGATTACATGCCAATAGTCACGCTTGCCGATCAAATGCTATTGCACATTTCCACCAGCAAGAGCGCGACAATATCAACACTTCCAGTAGGTGGCAGCAAATATCCGTTCCCCACGGCTCAATTGCTGCAGCAGATCGTCTCGGATCGTCTGCTTCTATCGGGAGGACATCTCCGAGCGGGTGACGCTCTACTTTTTGCGACACAATACAGATCGGCCATCAGTCGTTTCTACTACGCAATGTATCAAGCGGCACGCGCCATCGCGTTTGCGGAAATTAAAGGCGACGATCACGAGCGCCATAACATCCTTCCGCGAAATCTCCCGGCGGGCATCGATAGCCCGGTCGCGCGTGAGGCTGAACTCGTAGATGCCCGCCTGCTGCGCAATCAGGCTGATTACGACATCTACCCAATCAACGAATCCGATTGGGAAAACGATGCTCGTGCACTTTCAGCAACAGCGGCCAACTTTGTTCAGATGTGTGAAATTTTCGCCCTGACGAATGGATATATCTGATGTCGGCAACTGATTACGAAGCTCGAATCGCTCGGGTACTTGACGATGCAGACATCCCCATCGTGCGTGTCGAGGAAAGGTCATTTCCTGGCGAACGATGGCTTCTTGTTTGGGTGGACGAAGACTCGATAGCGGCAGCGCAGAGTCTGGCTGGAGCTATTGAGCAAGAACTAAATTCCGTCCACGATACGGAAAATGAATCTCTCGCTGTCACCTTTAGACCGCATCGTACCGATGTTGAAAAACCTCTGGTCCCGACGCCAAAGACTGTCCTCGCGTCTTCAAAAGTTGACCAGCTGATCCAGCTGCTGGAAGCTAGGTCGCGCACATCTGACGCACTTCCCAGCCTAAAGTACATGGAAGATCCCCGGGCTAGTCTGGCCGCTATTGGTGCGTCGCGTCACCACCTCGTCTACGGTCGACGTGGTGTAGGGAAGACCGCGCTCCTTCTTGAGGCTAAGCGTCTCGCCGAGAGAGAAGGGCACGTAACGGCGTGGATGAATGCCCACACCTTGCGACTAATGAGCCCATCTTCCGCTTTCCTTATGATTGCGGAGACTGTACTAACCTCCTTGATTCAGCATTCAGGCACTTCCCAGGGTGATTCATTCGCCCGCCTAAAGGATCTCGGCGAGAAAGTCACATCTCTTCGGGCCGCTGAAGGGGATGCAGAGCTCGGCGAAACCATCGCAGATTTGAATAGGGGATTGCGGGCGGTCCTGCGAGCGGGGATCGTTCGTCTGTACCTGTATCTCGATGACTTCTACCTTTTTCCCATCTCCGCGCAACCGCATCTGCTTGACTACTTGACTAGTATGCTGCGCGACTGTGACGGCTGGCTGAAGGTTGCTAGCATTGAACGCTTGACGCGACCTTTCGAGCCATCCTCGCATATCGGCATTGAAATTCCGCATGACGCATCCAAGATCGATCTGGACGTGACTTTGGAAGATCCTGAGGCCACCCAGAAATTCTTGGAGTCCGTGCTTACAAACTACACGGAAACCGTGGGGATCGCTAAGCCGTCGAGTATCACCCGTGATGCAGCGCTTGGCAGGCTGATTCTCGGTTCAGGTGGTGTACCAAGGGATTACTTGAACCTTTTCGCCTCTTCGATCGTGGCAGCTAGATCCCGGACAAACGCTCGAGAAGTCGGACAGGAAGACGTCGCAGATGCCGCCGGTAAGGCGGCGCGAGGGAAACTGAGAGATCTAGAGCAGGATGTTTCTGCAGATAACGCCGATTCTTTGACCTCGGCTCTCGAATACCTTTCGTCGTATGTTCGGGGAGAGGGGTACACCTACTTCCGCGTCGATGTTGCCCAAAAATCTCTCCCGGCCTATGAGACTCTTGCACGCCTCGTTGACCTCCGGTTTGCGCACCTGATTCAGGCTACGCTCTCAGATCAGCACCGCCAGGGAGTCAAGTATGAGGCGTACATTCTCGACCTAAGTCAGTACTCAGATGTGCGCTTGAAGCGAGGACTGCACGTACTTGACCTCGATGACGGCAAATGGACTTTTAGATTGAGCGGCAAGGCTAATACGCTCAGGAAATTGAAGAGCACTCTATTCCGAGACGAGTTGCGGCGATCGCCTGTACTCGATCTGGAAGCACTTGGGCGGCATGCGGGCCTGAACACCGCATGAGGTCGGTAGAACAGCTTTGGGAGCCGTGATCTTCGAGGCTCGCGCCAGAGTGGCTGCGCAAAGCCATGTAGCCGACCGTCCCAGCCGCGATGAACCCCTGCTTCGGCATCTCATGGTTGATCGCTCTGAGCGCGGCGCGGGCGCCGGCCGGGCTGGAGCAGGGCGGAGACAGGAGCGCAGGCCCGGCCGGCCCCCGCGCCGCGCGCGGGGAGCGGAGTGAGCCGCCTTGAACCAGTAGAGAAAGTTGCAACTCACTTGGGCCTGTGGGGCTTGAAGGCGTTTGCGCAGGCTGGGAGTTCGGCGTCTTGGCGGTTTGCCAGCGGCAGGAAGATGACCGGCCGGATCGTCCATGTGATGCGAGTGGTGGCCTGGGTGACGGACACGGTGCAGGGTTCTAAGCGCAGGAGGGCTCGTCGGGTTTCGGCGCGGCCGTCGTGGAGCCAGGCCCAGACCTCGTCTGAGGCGTCCGGGTCGAGTGCGGGTGAGATGGTGCGCAGTGCGATGGCGACCCACCTGTCTGCCTGGGGTGCGGAGTAAGCATCGAAGGATGCCCGAAGTGCCGGCCACTGCATCCCGTCGGTGAGGTCTTCGGTCCAGCACTCGCACCAGAAGCCTCGTCGGGGCTTGTCCATCAGCACGGGTGGCCTCCCCGCTGGGCGTTCACGAAGAGTTCCGCGGTGACCGTGTAGCCTCCGCCCGCGCCCTGAACGACCACCCTGTGCGCGAGGGCGCTGACCATACCCAGGCCTCGGCCGTGCTCGGCGTCCTGGTCCTGGTACTCGACCTTCGGGACATCGCCGCCTCCGTCGTCCGTCACCGACAGCGCGACGACCTGCGGGGCCACCGCCACGGTCAGGTGGAAGCTGCCGCGTTCCCCGCCGCTGCTCGTGTGAAGGAGCGCGTTGGTGCTCAGCTCGCTCACGATCAGGGCCGCGTCGTCTGCCAGAGGCGATCCGCGCAGGATGTCTCTCGTCCAGCGGCGGGCCCGGCTGACCTCTTCCGGAAATCCTGGGCAAGTCAGTCCCCAGACTCGGACTCGACTCGTATACTCGTGCATACAAGTTCCTTCATGCAGGTAGGCCGCCATGTGCAGCGGGTTCGGACTAGACGAGTTTCACGCCGTCGTGGGCGCGGATGGCCGGCGGGGTCGTCGCGTCGAGTGCGTCCAGGACGCGGATCGCGTACGCCTCGTCGGTGAGTTCGGTGACCTCATCACGGGTGGCCCAGCGAAGGGCTCGCGTCTCGTCCCCGGTGGTGGGGGAGCCGTCGATCGCTTCGCAGCGGAAGACCAGCGAGACGATCAGGCCCGTCATGTTCTTGTAGACGCCAGTGAGAGTCGCCGGAACGGCGATCTTGATGCCGGTCTCTTCGAGGACCTCGCGCTGGAGGCCGTCGGGGATGGTCTCCTCGCGTTCGAGGACACCGCCCGGCGGCTCCCACTTGCCGTTGTCACGCCGCTGGATCAGGAGGGCGCGACCCTGGGCGTCGACTATGACCCCGGCGACGCTCACGGAGTGCGGGCGTTCTGTGCTCACGTTCCTCGGCCCTCTCGGCTGACTAGGCTCTCCACCGTAGCAACAACACTTGCCCACTCGTCTAGATATCTAAAGGAGTATCTATGACCTCTCTACCGAGCGTTCTCGGCGCGCTGGACCCCACGAGTGATCGTGCGGTCTTCCGGCAGATCGCCGACCAGCTGCGCGAGGCCATCGACCGTGGGCGCTTCAAGGAAGGCGAGAAGCTGCCCTCCGAGGCCGAGCTGGTCGAGCACTACGGCGTGTCCCGGATGACGGTCCGGAACTCCTTCTCGATCCTCACGGGCGAGGGCCTGGTGCACGCCGAGCACGGCAAGGGCGTCTTCGTCAGGCCCCGGCCGCCCGTGCGCCGACTCGCCTCCGACCGCTTCGCCCGCCGCCACCGCGAGCAGGGCAAGTCCGCGTTCATCGTGGAGGCCGACGCCACCGGCAGTCATCCGCAGGTCGACAGCCTGGAGGTCAAGGAGGAGAAGGCGAGCCAAGACATCTCCACGCGCCTCGGCTCCGTGCGTCGCGTGCTCGTCCGGCGTCGCCGGTACCTGCTCGACGGACGCCCGGTCGAGTTCGCCACGTCCTACCTCCCGCTCGACATCGCCCGCGGTACCCAGATCGCCGAACCCAACCCCGGCCCCGGCGGCATCTACGCCCGTCTCGAAGAGTTGGGGCACCACCTCGACCACTTCGAGGAAGAGCTCCGCGCCCGGATGCCTTCGCCCGCAGAGGTCAAGACGCTGCGCCTGGCCGCAGGCGTGCCGGTCATCCACCTCGTCCGCACCGCCTTCGACACCGAGGGCCGGGCCGTGGAGGTCTGCGACACGGTGATGGCGGCCGACGCGTACGTACTCTCCTACCAGCTTCCGGCGACGTAGACGCAAGGCTTGTCAAGGGGGATCGGTGTCGGCGAGGAGTTGGTGGCTCATGCAGGGGGACCGCCTCTTGGGAACGGTGTGACCTGGTGAGATCGATATGTTCTGGGCGGACTGTCGTTTCGAGCCTGGCCCTGGATGGGCCAGCGTCCGACCGCTCTTCGACGCCTCGCGTGATGCCTGGTTGGCTCACGACCTGCAAGCTGCTCTGACCGCTGATGAGCGCATCCGTCAAGAAGCCCTCGTCCTTGTCCCAGATGACGGCGGTGAGCTTGCGATGGACTTCGTGATTCGGATCCATGAAGACCGGGCCCGTCTCAAGTGGTGATGCCAACAGGGGTGCTGGCGTTTTCACTCGAAGGAACTCGTACACACCGACACCTCGGCGGCGCTTGGTCGGGCGTCCGAGCTGGAACCGAGGCAGCCGCCGTCTTCGAGACGGCCCGGAGGCAGCAGCAAGCCCCCTACTCGCGGAGAAACCGCAGGTAGAGGGCTTGATCAAAACTGCCTACTTCTTCTTCCCCTGGTTCTTCACAGCCTCGATCGCCGCCTTCGCCGCCTCCGGGTCGAGGTATGTGCCGCCCGGGGTGACCGGCTTGAAGTCGGCGTCCAGCTCGTAGTACAGCGGGATGCCCGTGGGGATGTTCAGGCCCGCGATGTCCTCGTCGGAGATGCCGTCCAGGTGCTTGACCAGGGCGCGCAGGGAGTTGCCGTGGGCGGCGACCAGGACGGTGCGGCCGTCGAGGAGGTCGGGAATGATGTCGTCGTACCAGTAGGGGAGCATGCGCTCGACGACGTCCTTGAGGCACTCCGTCCGGGGGCGCAGCTCCGGGGGGAGGTCCGCGTAGCGGGCGTCGTCGAACTGGGAGTACTCCGCGTCGCGCGGGAGCGGCGGCGGCGGGGTGTCGTAGGAGCGGCGCCAGAGCATGAACTGCTCCTCGCCGAACTCGTCCAGCGTCTGCGCCTTGTCCTTGCCCTGCAGCGCGCCGTAGTGGCGCTCGTTCAGGCGCCAGCTGCGCTCCACGGGGATCCAGTGGCGGTCCGCGGCCTCCAGCGAGAGCTGGGCCGTGCGGATGGCGCGCTTCTGCAGGGACGTGTGGACCACGTCGGGCAGGAGACCGGCGTCCTTCAGCAGCTCGCCGCCGCGTACCGCCTCCTTCTCGCCCTTCTCGTTCAGGTTGACGTCCACCCAGCCGGTGAACAGGTTCTTCGCGTTCCACTCGCTCTCGCCGTGGCGGAGGAGGATCAGCTTGTACGGTGCGTCGGCCATGCCCCAGAGCGTAATCCACCCCCAGGACGGGTCGCCGCGCCGCCGACGGTTGACGGCTTCTGTTAATCGAGTGGTCTTCGGCGACCCCACCGCAGTAAGTTCCACTCAGCGCAAGTGCCACTTACCGAGGGGTCCCGTCCATGTCCAGCGCGTCCACCGCCGCACCGGGCCGGCTGCTCGCCGCCGCCCGGTCCTCAGTCTCCGGGCTGCCCCGCGCGTTCTGGTGGCTGTGGGCCAGCACGCTGGTCAACCGGCTCGGCGCGTTCGTCGCCACCTTCATGGCGCTCTACCTCACCCTCGACCGCGGCTATTCCGCCTCCTTCGCGGGTCTCGTCGCCGCCCTGCACGGCCTCGGCGGGGTCGTCTCCTCGCTCGGCGGCGGGGTGATGGCCGACCGGCTGGGCAGACGGCCCACCCTGCTGATCGCCCAGCTCGGCACCGCGTTCTCCGTCGCGCTGCTCGGCTTCGTCCACGACCCGGCGGCGATCGCGTCCGTCGCCTTCCTCGTCGGCGCCGCCTCCAACGCCTCCCGGCCGGCCGTGCAGGCGATGATGGCGGACATCGTGCGCCCCGAGGACCGGGTACGGGCGTTCTCGCTGAACTACTGGGCGCTCAACCTCGGCTTCGCGATCTCCTCCGTCGCCGCCGGCTTCATCGCCGAGTTCAGCTACCTCGCCGGCTTCCTCATCGAAGCGGGGATGACCCTGGTCTGTGCGGTCCTCGTCTTCCTCAAGCTGCCCGAGTCCAGGCCCGCGCCCGCCGCCAAGCAGGCCGGGGAGCCCGTGACCGGCTTCGGCACGGTGCTGCGCGACCGGCGCTACATGGCCGTCGTCGGCCTGTGCTTCCTCGTCGCCCTCGTCTTCCAGCAGGGCTCGGTCGGCCTGCCGGTCGCGATGGGCCAGGCCGGGTTCACCCCCGCCGACTATGGCACCGCCATCGCCGTCAACGGCATCCTGATCGTCGCCCTCCAGATCCCGGTCACCCGCTTGATCGAGCACCGCGACCCGCGCCGGCTGCTGGTCATCTCCTCGCTGCTGGCGGGCTACGGCTTCGGGCTCACCGCCTTCGCCGGGTCGCTCGGCGTCTTCACGCTCACCGTCTGCGTGTGGACCCTCGCCGAGATCGTCAACGCGCCGACCCAGACCGGCCTCGTCGTCCGCCTCTCGCCCGTCCACGGCCGGGGCCGCTACCAGGGCGTCTACAGCCTCTCCTGGTCCGTCGCCGCCCTGGTCGCCCCGCTCATGTCCGGCACGGTCATCGACCACCTGGGCGCCGCGTGGCTCTGGGGCGCGTGCGCGGTCATCGGCACGGTGGCCGGCCTGGGGTACGCGCTGCTGATGCGGGGCCTTCCGGCGGAGGCGACGGAGGTCACCACCGTCGACGCCGCCCCGGCCCGCCCTTCCGTCGAGAAGGCCGTCTGAGCTACGGGTGCATCCTCGCCCCCTTCACCACCTTGTCCACGCCGCCCTTCGGGCCGTACACCGCCAGGCCGACCAGATCCAGGTCGGCGGTGGGCACGGCCCGTACGGCCGCCCGGTTGTCGGTGTCGTTGCCGGTGGAGAAGAGGTCGGCGGTGAACACGGCGCGGGTCAGCGAACGGCTCAGCGCACGCGCGTGGGCCGCCCGCAGCACCTCCTTCGTCGCCTCGAAGACCAGTACCGGCTGGCGGAACATCGGCAGGTAGCCGACCCCGCCGGCATCCTCGTACGGGGCGCCGATCACCTCCGGGATCTGGCTGCTCAGGCCGCTGACCAGGAACGACGTGACGTTGAGGCGCTGCCAGGCCGCGAGGTCGTCCCGGAGGAGCACGGCGATCCTGGTGTCGAGACGCAGGGGCTGTTCACTCATGGTCCCGAGCCTGCCGACGTTCACCCCGCCGGGTCTTGTACGTTTCTTGCGTGGCCGCTCACCAGCCGGAAGTCTCCGCGTGGCGCCCCTTGGTCCCAGGCGTCGTGGAGGTCTTCCACGCCCGGTTCACCGAGTACGCGTACCCGATGCACGTGCACGACTCCTGGACGCTGCTGATCGTGGACGACGGCGCCGTACGGTACGACCTCGACCGGCACGAGCACGGCACCCCGCGCGACACCGTCACCCTGCTGCCCCCGCACGTCCCGCACAACGGCTCCCCCGCCACCCCGCACGGCTTCCGCAAGCGGGTGCTGTACCTGGACGGCAGCCGGCTCAGCCATGATCTGATCGGCGCGGCCGTCGATCAGCCCGATCTGCGGGACCCGGAACTGAGGGCGCGCGTAGGGCGGTTGCACCGGGCACTCGCACTCCCCGGCGAGGAACTCGCGGCGGAGAGCGGGCTCGTGCTGGTCGGTGAGCGCCTGCGGGACCACCTGAGCCACCACGATCCCGAACCTCCGCGCGCCGACCCGGTGTTGGCCCGCCGCCTGCGCGAACTCCTCGACGCACGCCTCACCGACGGCCTCACCCTGACCGAGGCGGCCACGCTGCTGCACGCCCATCCCGCCCATCTGGTACGGGCGTTCAGCGCCGCCTACGGCATCTCCCCGCACCGCTACCTGACCTCGAGAAGAGTCGGCCGGGCCAGGAAGCTGCTGCTGGACGGGCTGGCGCCGGGCGAGGTGGCGGTGGCGACCGGGTTCTACGACCAGGCCCATCTGACCCGGCACTTCCGGAAGTTGGTCGGGGTCACGCCGGGCCGCTACCGCAACGGCGCCTGAGAGCTGCTCAGTCGCGGTCCAGCAGATGCGCGAAGGCGTCAAGGTTGCGGGTGGACTCCCCGCGTGAGACACGCCAGGCGTGCTCGCGGCGGATCGCGGAGGCGAAGCCCAGTTCCAGCAGGGTGTTGAAGGCGCCGTCGGCCGCTTCGAGGAGCTGGCCGAGCAGGCGGTCGATCTCCTCGGGGGTGACGGCGGCGAGCGGGAGGCGGGCGGTGACGTAGATGTCGCCGAGCCGGTCGACCGCGTAACTCACGCCGTAGAGCTTGAGGTTGCGCTCCAGGAGCCAGCGGTGGACGCCCGCCTCGTTCTCGTCGGGGTGCCGGATGACGAAGGCGTTGACGGAGAGGGTGTGGCGGCCCACCCGCAGCGAGACGGTGGTGGAGAGCTTGGCGGTGCCGGGGAGTTTGACCACGAAGGAGCCCGGTTCGGGGTTCTCCCACTCCAGCTCGGCGTCCTTCAGCGCATCCTCGATGGTGCGCGCGGCCCGCTCCGTCGCCTCGGTGTCAGCCATGCTGCGAGCGTACGCGACGGCGGTGGGACTGGGTGGCGGCCGCGTACACGTCGGCGGTGGCGGAGGCGGAGGCGTCCCAGCCGAACCCGAGCGCGTGCCGGGCGGCGGCCGCGCCCATACGGTCGGCCAGGCCGGGGTCGTCGGCGAAGCGGCGCAGCACACGCGCGTAGTCGGCCGGGTCGTGGCCCTGGACCAGGAAGCCGGTCTCGCCGTCCCGCACGGCCACCGGCAGACCGCCGACCGAGGCGGCGAGCACCGGCGTGCCGGCCGCCTGCGCCTCGATGGCGACGAGCCCGAAGGACTCGCTGTAGGACGGCATGACCAGCACGGACGCGGCCCGGAACCAGTCCGCGAGCTGCTCCTGCCCGACCGGCGGCCGGAACCGCACGACGTCCGCGATGCCGAGCCGCGCGGCGAGCTTCTGCAGCCCCTCCGGCTTGGCGAGCCCGCTGCCGCTGGGACCGCCGACGACGGGTACGACGACGGTGCGGCGCAGCTCGGGACGCTCGTCCAGCAGCCGGGCCACCGCGCGCAGCAGCACGTCGGGGGCCTTGAGGGGCTGTATGCGGCCCGCGAAGAGCGGTATGAGCGCGTCCTCGGGCAGGCCGAGGCGGGCGCGGGCGGCGGCGCGGCCGTCCAGGGGGCGGAAGCGGTCGAGGTTGACGCCCGGGTGGACGACGGCGACCTTCGCGGGGTCGGCCTCGTAGTGCCGGACCAGCTCGGCGGCCTCCTCGGCGGTGTTGGCGATGAGGCGGCGGGCGGCGGAGACGATCTGGGTCTCGCCGATGACCCGGGCGGCGGGCTCGGGGGTGTCGCCGGTGGCCAGGCTGGCGTTCTTGACCTTGGCCATGGTGTGCATGGCGTGCACCAGGGGGACGCCCCAGCGCTGGGCGGCGAGCCAGCCGACGTGCCCGGAGAGCCAGTAGTGGGAGTGGACGAGGTCGTAGTGGCCGGGGCGGTGACCGGCCCACGCCTGCATCACACCGTGGGTGAAGGCACAGAGCTGGGCGGGCAGATCCTCCTTGGCCAGTCCCTCGTACGGGCCCGCGTCGACGTGCCGGACGAGGACGCCGGGGGCCAGGTCGACCTTGAGGGCGAGGTCTCCGGCGGTGGCCCGGGTGAAGATCTCCACCTCGATGTTGAGCGCGGCCAGCCGCTGGGCCAGCTCCACGATGTAGACGTTCATGCCGCCCGCGTCGCCGGTGCCGGGCTGGTGGAGCGGTGAGGTGTGCACGGAGAGCATGGCGACCCGGCGTGGCCTGCGGTGCAGTCGCAGCCGGGGGGCGGTCGCCGGGGAGCGGCGCCCGAGCCTGCTGACGTACTGGCTCACTGGGCTTCCTCCTCGCTCGGGCATGCCTGAAGGAGGACCGTCCGAGTCCTCCGAGGGAGGCAACAACGGAGGGGCTTCTTCCCATTTCCCGATCAAGCGGTTTTACCGAATCATGACCGTGATTCGCTCAACCGTTCGGCCAGGAGTGCCCGCGCCGCCCGCTTACCCTCATAGACATGGCACCCCGCACGACCTCTCGCCCGGTAGGCACGGTGACGCGCGGGACGACCAACCCGAACCGGCTGCGCCGCATGGACCGCTGGATCGCCGCCACCCACGGCACCGAACTGCGCCGCGCGGCCGATCCCCTGGCCGTCGACCTCGGGTACGGTGCGGCGCCCTGGACCGCCGTCGAACTGCTCGGCCGGCTCCGTACCGTCGCCCCGCACGCGCGCGTGGTCGGCGTCGAGATCGAACCGGAGCGGGTCGCGGCCGCGAAACCGTACGAGCGCGACGGGCTCGCCTTCCGGCACGGCGGCTTCGAGATCCCCGTACCCGGCCGCCCGCTGCTGATCCGGGCGGCCAATGTGCTGCGCCAGTACGACGAGGAGCAGGTCGCCGCCGTGTGGCGGGGGCTGTGCGCGCGGCTGGCACCGGCGGGCGGGGTCTCGCGCGGGGGGCTGCTGGTGGAGGGCACCTGCGACGAGATCGGACGGCGGCACGTCTGGGTGGCGCTCGGGCCGGAGGGGCCGCGCACGGTCACCTTCGCCACCCGGCTCGGCTCCCTGGAGCGCCCCTCCGACCTGGCGGAACGGCTGCCGAAGGCGCTGATCCACCGCAACGTGCCGGGCGAGCCGGTGCACACCTTCCTGCGCGACTTCGACCGCGCCTGGGCCGCCGCCGCGCCCTACGCGGCCTACGGCGCCCGCCAGCGCTGGCTGCGCACGGTCCGGGACCTCACGGCCGACTGGCCGGTGACGGACGGGCCCGCACGCTGGCGGCAGGGTGAGGTGACGCTGAACTGGGCCGCGCTGAGACCTCGCTGAAACCTGTTCACCTGTTCACCTGTTCGAGGGAATCGCGACGACTTCGGAGGCTCGCGGGAACGAACTCCGGGCCCGGATCGTCAGACGGGCGGGAAGATCGCGGGAAGGCCCGGAGAGATCGCGGGGAGGCCCTGGGAGGCGCGGGGAGCCGGGGAAGTACGACTTCGTACGACCTCTGTCACTTCGCGCGGGATCGTGGCACGATCCTGCGGACGGACCTAAGTTACTGACGGTAAATCAGCTTGGGGGGACTGTTATGGGTAGGGGCAAGCACGGGCTGCTCGCCGCCGCCGTGACCGTGGTCTGCGCGGTCACCGTACTGGCGGTGCCTGGCACGGCGTTCGCGTCGGTGCCGGCCATACCCGCCGGGCCCTCCGCGGCTCCCTCCGCGCGCGCCACCCCCGCGCCGTCCGCCACGCCGGCCACGCCGGCCCCCGCGCCCGTCCCCGACGCGGAGCTGGAGAAGGTCCGCGCGCGGCTCGACGGGCTCTATCACGACGCGGCCGTCGCCACCGACGCCTACAACGCCGCCGAGGAGAAGACGCGGAAGCAGTCCGCCCAGCTCGTCCGGCTGGCGAAGCGGACGGACGCGGCCCGTACGAAGCTCGCCGCGCTGAGGAACCAGGCGGGCGCCGCCGCCCGCGCCCAGTACCGGGACAGCGGCCTGCCGCCCATGGCGCGGTTCCTGCTCAGCGACAACCCGGAGCGCTTCGCGGACGGCGCCGGCACCCTGCTGAACGGCGCGCGGGCCACCAAGAAGCTGATCGCCGAGACCGACCGCGTCGAGCGGCAGCTGAAGCGGGACACCGACGACGCGGCCGCGCGCTGGAAGACGCTGGAGCAGGACCGCAAGGCGAGGGCGGCCGCCCAGAAGACGATCCAGGAGCGGATCGCGGACGCCGAGAAGCTCGAATCCCGGCTGGCGAAGAAGGAGAAGGAGCGGCTGGCCGAGCTGGAGCGCCGGGCCGCACGCAAGGCCCAGACCGCCTGGCTGAAGAGCGGCGTCCTGAAGAGCGGCGCCCTGAAGAAGGCGGCCGACAGCGCCGCCGCGACCTCCCCCGCGACCTCCGTCGGGGCCAAGGCCGTCGCCTTCGCCACCGCCCAGCTCGGCAAGCCGTACGTCTGGGGAGCCGAGGGCCCCGACTCCTTCGACTGCTCCGGCCTGACCTCCCAGGCGTGGGCCGACGCGGGCACCCCGATCCCGCGCACCTCGCAGGAGCAGTGGCGGCTTCTTCCGCGCGTGGACGTGTCGGACATGCACCCGGGCGACCTCGTCATCTACTTCGCCGACGCCACCCACGTCGGGATGTACATAGGGGACGGGAAGATCATCCACGCCCCCCGGCCGGGCCGCGCGGTCACGGTCACCGGCGCCGGCACCATGCCGATCCTGGGGGTCGTACGCCCGGACGCGTGACCGGCGCCGCACTCCGCCCGCCCTGTGACCGACGGCACGCGGGCGGTGCGGAACCACGTGAGCTTCGTCATCCCGGGTCCCCGCGCCACGCGGCCCAACCGCGGTACGGGGCACGGCATATGACGGCGGTATACGTGTTCCGGACGCGGCCCGCCCCGTTCCGTCCGGGCGGCCGGTACCGCTAGGGTCACCGGTCGGCGGTCCGAGGCCTCTCGACACCGCCCTGCCCTCGGGGGAGGGAAGGAACCAGGAAGATGCCCGTACCCGTACCGCGGCAGAGAGCGGTCCCGGCCGCCGAGCGCGGTCCGGCGCAGGTCTCCGCCGTAGCCCTCACCGAAGAGGCGCACCGTGACACCGCCGCCCTCGGCGCGGCGCTCACCGTGCTGCTCGTCGAGGACGACCCGTCCGGCGCGCTCGTTCCCGAACTGCGGGACTCGGCCGACCGGCCGCTCCGCGTACGTACCGCCCGCAACCTCACCGAGGCCGGGCGCCTGCTCACCCCCGACGTGCAGTGCATCCTGCTCGACCTCGCCCTCCCCGCCACCGGCCGCACCGGTACGGACACGGAGGACGCCGACGAGCTGGCCGTGCTCAGGCAGGTGCTCGAGCTGGCGCCGCGGCACGCCGTGATCGCGCTGACCGCGTCCGGCGACGCCGAGCGCGGCGCGGAGGCCGTGCGCGTGGGCGCCCAGGACTACCTCTTCCGCGACGAGCTGGACAGCCGGCTGCTCAGCCGCGCCATCCGGTACGCCGTGGAGCGCAAGCGTTCCGACACCGCCGAACGGCGGCTGGCGGAGGGCCGGCTGCGCGCACAGGAGAACCGGCGCCTGGAGCGCGGGCTGCTGCCGACCCCGCTGCTGGAGGGTGCTGGGCTGCGGTTCGCCGCGCGCTACCGCCCCGGCCGCTCCCGCGCGCTGCTCGGCGGCGACTTCTACGACGCGGTCCGTACCCCGGACGGCACCGTGCACGCCATGATCGGCGATGTCTGCGGCCACGGCCCGGACGAGGCCGCGCTCGGCGTGGAGCTGCGGATCGCCTGGCGGGCGCTGACCCTGGCCGGGCTGTGCGGGGACGATCTGCTGGGCACGCTCCAGGAGGTGCTGGAGCACGAGCGCTCGGACGAGGAGATCTTCGCGACCCTCTGCACGGTGGACATCGCGCCCGACGGCCGTCGCGCGGGCCTCTGCCTGGCAGGCCACCCGGCCCCGCTGCTGATACGCCCCGGCGCCGCCCCGGCCCCCCGGCTGCTCCCCTTCGACAACAACGGCCCCGCCCTCGGCCTCCTCCCGGGCGCCCGCTGGCCCCGCACCCAGGTGGAACTCGGCGCCGAGTGGAGCCTGATGCTCTACACCGACGGCCTCATCGAGGGCCGCACCTCCCCCGGCGGCCCCCGCCTCGGCCAGGACGGCATGGTGGACATGATCCGCCGCCAGCTCTCCGAGGGCCTGCGCGGAGAGGACCTGCTGCGCGCCGCGGTCAGCGAGGTCCGCCACCTGAACGGCGACGAGCTGACGGACGACGTCGCGGTGGTCGTGCTGGACCGGGTGGCGTAGGAGCTGCCGCCGGGAGGCGGGTCGCCGTCTCGCCGGCCGGAGCCACAGACTCCGGCGCACCCAGCCGGCCGCGGGCAGCGACGCCGGCCCCCGCCGGCCACCTCGCCGAACCGGCGGAGCCCTCAGCGGCCACCGTTGTACGGGCCGTACGGGCCGTCGCTGCTGCTGCCGCCCCGGCCCTTGCGGCCCCAGCCGCCGCGGTTGCCGCCGGTGAGGGCCTTGACGGCGGGGCGGACGTCCACGAGGTAGACGATGCTGGCGACGGCGCCCGCGATCGGCAGGATGGACAGGATCGAGAAGAGGTAGCTGACCACGAGGGCGATGCCCAGGATGATCAGCCAGAAGATCTTGTTCTGCTTGCCGGCCGCGCGGAACGCGTCCTCACGCCGGAAGGCCGCGTCGAACAGCCCGAACGCGGCCAGTGCCATGAGGACGATCTTCAGGAGTCCCATGAACCCCTCGAAGCCCAGCATCAGCATGTCGTCCACCGCTCCTTGCCTTCGTAATCGCTGCCGTCACGCTACCCGCAGAACGGGCCGGGCACCCGGATGGTGCCCGGCCCGTGACCTCGTCCGGCGTCCGCCCTCACTTCGCCGG
>NZ_JBHXLV010000072.1:0-28130 GCF_042721685.1 Streptomyces sp. NPDC058459
CCCCACCCTGCCCCCGGCCCGGCGGGGGGCCCCCGCGGGCCCCTCCGCCGTACGCGAGGCTCAGAGCCGGAGCTGCCCGTCGCTCACCCGGGCGGCGCCGGAGCCGGCCGGGGCCAGCCGGGCGGTGATCACGAGGGTGCCCTCCTCGACCTGGTAGTCCAGGGGCAGTCCGAGACCGCGCATCGCCGCGACCATCCCGGTGTTGGCGGACCGGGTCACCGCGTACACGCTCGCGCAGCCCGCGTCCACCGCCATCCGCACCAGCCGCTCCAGCAGTTCGGTGCCGATACCGCGCCGCTGCCAGTCGTCCTCGATGAGCAGGGCGACCTCGGTCTCCTCGCCGTCCCACAACAGATGGCCGAGGCCCACCAGGCGGCCCGAGGCGGTCTGCGCGGCCAGGGTGCGGCCGAAGCGCGGGCTGAGCAGGTGGTTCAGATACCGGTCGGCGTCGCGCACCGGCCCGTGGTAGCGCAGGTCGAGGGTGCGGTCCGAGCAGCGCTCGTGCATCGCCCTGGCCGCGTCCAGGTCCCCGGTGTCGACCCGGCGCACGGTGATGGCGTTGCCCTCGGGCAGCGTCAGCACGTCACGCGAGCGCGGGATGCGCGGACCGAGGCGGCTGTCCAGCTCCACCAGGGCCCGCGCCCGCGCGAACTCGGTCGGGGTGAAGGGCAGATACGGCCGCTCCACGCTCAGTACGCCCCCGCCCGGCGCCCGCAGCCGCAGCACGGTTTCCTCCAGCACCCCTTCGGCCGGCACCGGCTCGCCGCCCGTGCCGGCGGGCAGCGAACGGATCGTGCAGCGGCCCAGCAACTGGCGCAGGGCCAAAGGGAGTTCCGCGGCGTCCAGCGCGGTGCGGGTGGCGAGGCTCAGGACGCGGGTGGGGGCGTCGACCAGATCGTGGGCGTCGGCCCGCTCGATCCAGGTGGAGCTGCCGCCCGACTCCGCGATCACACGGGTCAGTTCGGCTGCCGCAAGGGCGCCCGGGGCCCGCAGCAGGAACTCGTCCACTGTGCCGTCGGCCAGCGGATGGGTCTGGAGGCTCAGGATGTCCACCCGGTGCGTGGCCAGCGCCGTGCACAGCGCGGCCAGCGAGCCGGGTTCGTCCCGCACGGTCGTCCGCATCCGCCACAGGGTGCCGGGCTCGGCCTGCGCGGACGGCCCGGCCGGGTGCGCGGGTGCGCTCGGCCGGGCGCCGGTATCACCGGTGTCCGCGGTGGGCGGGGCATGCACATGGCGCCGTGCCCACCAGGTGTGGAAGCCGGCCGTCGAGGCGAGCGCGAGCGCCGAGATCAGCAGCAGCGCGGGACCGTCGGGGCTGTGGCCGATCAGGTTCGCCACCGCGTCGGCCACCGCGACGGCCGTGAACAGGGCCGCGAGTTCGACGAGATCCCGCCGCCAGTGGTGCACGGGCCGCCCGTGCCGGGTCCGGGTCGAGTTCCGCGCCGTTTTCCGGGTCGTCCGAGAGATGTCCGCAGTCATGCGGCCACTGTGCAGGAGTGGTGTTGCCTGATCACGAACGCTCTGTGACCGATGGGTTAAGCGGGCTTGTGCCCGGTTTCGTCGCGCTTTCCACCATCGGCGGATCACCGGTCAGACGCGCTGTCAGACCGGGCAGTCGGCGTGCCGCGCGCCGGGGGATGACGCCGGTGCGCGACACGCCTCCGAGCCTACGGGACGTCAGACCCCGCCCGCACTGCTGCCGTTGAGGATGACGCGGGCGACCAGCGCCGGGTCGTCGCTCATCGGGACGTGTCCGCAGCCGGGCAGCCGGACCAGCCGGGCGTGCGGGATGATCCGCTTGGCCCGTACCCCCTGGCGGCGCGGCAGGATGCGGTCGTGCGCGCCCCAGGCCACGGTGACCGGCACACCGGCCAGCGCGTCGGTGAACCGCACGGTGCTGCCGGCGCGCAGCGTCGCCTCGAACGCGGTGGCCCCGGCCAGCGCCAGCGTCTCCGCGACCACCGCCTCCGGGGCCCGGCGCGCGGGCCTGCGGTAGATGGTGCTGGTCAGCGCGGTACGGCCGACCGCGCTGCGCGACAGCCGCTCCACCACCGGCAGCGGCAGCCGCTGGGCGAGCCCGCGCATGGTGAGCAGCACCCCGAAGGCGTACCGCCGCTCGGCCTCGGTCCAGAACCCGGCCGGGGCCAGCGCGGTGACGGACCGTACGGCCCGCTCCCGGCCCAGCTCCAGCGCGAGCAGTCCGCCCAGCGAGTTGCCGGCCACATGCGGGCGGTCCAGGTCCAGCGCCTCGAACAGCGCGCCCAGCACCGAGTTGATCGTCGGCAGATCGTGGGCCAGACCGGCCGGCAGATCCGGGGAGGCACCGAAGCCGGGCAGGTCCACGGCGATCACCTCGCGCTCGGTCGCCAGGATGTCCAGCACCGGGTCCCACGCCTGCCGGTGGTGCCCGATGCCGTGCAGCAGCACCAGCGGATCACCCCGCCCCACCCGCCGGTACGAGACGGTCACTTCCCCCGTCCCGGCCGGGGCGGGCACCTTGAAGGAGACGGTGGTGGTCATACGGACTCCTCGATCGCGCTGCCGGACCGCGGGCGGTCTGCTGCTGGACGCCGTGGACAGCTTGCCAGCGATCACTACCGGCCGGTAGCCCCCGGTGCCGTGTCACGCGGAACCGGATGCCGTGTCGCGCGGACCCTGGTGCCGTCAGGCTGTGAGCGCCGCCGCGGTCAGGCTGGCGAAGGTTTCCGGGGCGTCCAGCATGATGTTGTGCCCGCAGTCCGCGACCGCCACCACGGACACCCCCGCCTCGCGCAGCCCGTCCTCGCCGGGCAGCGGCCCGTCGGCCTCGGGGTGGAGGAAGGTGCGCGGAACACGCGAGCGCACCAGCAGCTCGCGCATGGCCGGGACGGTGCCCCGGGCGAGCCGGGTGGCACTGCGGTGCAGGGCCGTACGGTCGGTCAGGCGCATGGTGGCCCACCAGAACTCCCCGACCCGGTCCCGGACCTCCTCCCAGCCGCCGTCCGTGAACTCCGCCTCGGAGTACGCCGCGATACCGCCGCTGCCGAGGGCGCCCTCGGACGGCTCGACGGGGTCGAGGTTGGCGTCGATCAGCACCAGACGGGAGACCAGCTCCGGGTACCGGTCCGCCAGGACGATCGCGACGGAACCGCCCATGCTGTGCGCGATCACCTCGGCCCCCTTCACCCCGGCCTCGGTCAGCGCTGCGGCCAGCGTCCCGGCGTGCGACTCGAGGCTGTAGTCGAAGCCCTGCGGCCGGTCGCTCAGGCCGTGCCCCAGCAGGTCGACCAGCAGCGTGCGGTGCCCGGCGAGCAGCGGATGGGCGGCGGCCTCGGCGAAGTAGGCGGCCGCCGTGCCACCGAGGCCGTGCAGATAGACGCGGGGCGCCTCGCTCCCCGGCAGCTCCACCCAGCGCATGCGGTCACCCCCGGCGGTGACGACGGCGTCCCGGATACTCACGGCGCTTCCCCCTGTCGACGGCGTACGACGGAATGATCTCAGACCTTCCGCCACCTCGCCCGGAGCCCGCCCGGCCGGGCTCCGGAACACGCCAGAAAGGTCCGAATTCGTCTGGACACCGGCGGGTACGCCGGGATGGGATGGACGCCGTGACGACCGAGACCGCGATCGATGTCTTCGAAGAGAACCGGCCGCTCCTGACGGGCGTCGCCTACCGCATGCTCGGCCGCGTCGCGGACGCCGAGGACGTGGTGCAGGACGCCTGGCTGCGCTGGTCCGGCGCCGATCGCACCGAGGTCCGCGAACCCCGCGCCTACCTGGTCCGCGTCACCACCCGGCTGGCCCTGGACCGGCTACGCCAGGTCAAGTCGCGCGGCGAGGCGTACGTCGGCCCCTGGCTGCCCGAGCCGTACCCCACCGACTTCGGCGACACCGTCCCCGACACCGCCGACCGGGCCCTGCTCGCCGACTCCGTCTCCCTCGCCGTCCTCGTCGTGCTGGAGTCCCTGTCGCCGCTGGAGCGCGCCGTGTTCGTACTGCGCGAGGCCTTCGGCTATCCGTACGCGGAGATCGCGCACCTGCTCGACCGGGGCGAACCGGCCGTACGGCAGCTCGCCGGGCGGGCCCGCAGACACGTCGAGGAGCGCCGGCCGCGCTTCGACGTCGACCCCGCCCAGCGCCGGAGACTGACCGAGCGCTTTCTCGCCGCGGCCACGGAGGGTGACCTGGACGGGCTGCTGTCCCTGCTCGCGCCCGACGTCCGCCTGGTCGGCGACAGCGGCGGCAAGGCCAAGGCGCCGGTTCGCGAGCTGTTCACCGCCGGCAAGGTGGGGCGCTTCCTGGCCGCGGTCGGCACGCAGCCGTCGGCAGGCATGGCACACCGGTTCATCGAGGTCAACGGCGGTGTCGCGGTGCTGGTGCTGTCCGAGGGCAGGCCGGACACCCTGTTCCAGCTCGGCATCACCGACGGCGCTATCAGCGCCGTCTACATCACCCGCAACCCCGACAAGCTGTGCGTACTCGCCGAGGGCCGGCCCCCTGGGCGTGCGAACTCCATGTGAACCCTTGGTCACCCGGACACCGGGCGAGCGGGCAGGGATGGGACAATTGGTCTTGACCAAGCATCAGGGTCGCCCTATGGTCGCAAAGAACTGCAACAACCTTTAATAAACAAGGGCGCCAAAACCGCCGTAGCACGGCACTTGCGGAGGACAGGGTGGGGACCACGCAACTGGAAACGGTGCCGGAACCGAAGTACTTGCATCTCAAGACCGTACTCAGCGAGGCACTGGACTCCGAGTTCTCGGTCGGCGAGATCCTGCCGAACGAGCGCGATCTCGCCGCCCGGTTCGGCGTGGCCCGCGCCACGCTCCGGCAGGCGCTGGAACAACTCGAACTGGAGGGACGGCTGCAGCGCCGCCGGGGTGTCGGTACGACCGTCGCCCCGCCGCGCGTCGGCGTCGCCCTCGGTACCGGGCGCCACACCTGGCCCGGTACCGGTGACGACGCCTGGCAGCCCCTGGACTGCGAGCGGGCCGTACCGCCCGCCCCGGTCGCGGCGGCCCTGGAGTCCGGGGACGCGGAGGTGCACCTGGTACGCCGGTCCCGGATGTCGCAGGGCCGGCGGGTCGCCACCGAACTGCTGTACATCCCGGCCGCCTCGGTGCCCGACCTGAGCGCGATCGACGCGCCCTCCGGGCCGGCCCGCGCGCGTGCGGTGCTGCGCGAACTCCAGCGCCTCGAACTCGACGGCCAGGAGAGGGCGGTGGAGCTGGGCTCGGCCGGTGCCGAGGACGCGAGAGAACTGGACCGGCTGCCCGGCTCGCCCGTCCTCGTCGTCACCACCCGGTTCAAGGCACGCGGCCGCACCGCCGCGCTCGGCGTGGCGACCTACCGCGCCGACACCTGCCGCCTCACCTTCGGCGACACCCCGGACGTCGAGATACGCCACGACCCCGAACGACGCGCCTCCTGACCACACCGCACACCCCGTCGCGCCCCGGCATCCCACCGGGGCGCGCGGCGTCCCGGCACCACGCCCCGCCGGGGCCCTCGACGCCGAGGGGCTGCCGCCCGGCGGGGAGGTCCGGCGCGTATTCCGCCGCGTCCGGACTCCTGGCAGGCGCGGCCTTGCCGCCTCACGCCCCGACGGTGCCCCACGGCGAGGAGTCGCCGCCCGGCGAGGTCCGGCGCATATCCCGCCGCGCCCCGAATCCCCGCGGGTGCGGCCCTGCCGCCTCACGCCCCGACGGTGCCCTCGACCGCGAACAGTTGCCGCTCCACATGGTCCAGGGCCAGTCGCAGCGCCCCCGTGGCCACCACCGTCTCGCCCAGCAGGGACAGCGCCACGGCCGGGGGCCGCAGGCAGTAGCGGGCCAGCTCGCGGCGGAGGGGATCGAGGACCCCGTCCAGACCGGCCGCCCAGCCGCCGACCACCACCAGCTCAGGATCGAGCGCCAGCACCAGCGCGGCCACATCGTGCACCAGCCGCTGGATGAACCGTTCCACAGCGGCCAGCGCCGAGCCGTCGCCCTTCCGGGCCAGCGCGAAGACCTGCGTGACCGCCTGCTCGTCGAGCGGCGGCAGCGGCTCGTCCGTGGTGGACAGCAGCGCCTCCGGGGTCGCCCCCCGGCCCAGCAGATGCAGCGCCCCGATCTCCCCGGCCGCCCCGCCGTACCCCCGGTGCAGCCGGCCGTCGATCAGCGAGCCCGCGCCCGGACTCAGCCCGGCCAGCACGAACACCACGTCGCCGGTGTCCTTCGCTGCTCCCTGCCAGTGCTCAGCCACCGCGGCCACGTTGGCGTCGTTCTCCACCAGCACCGGGCACCGGAAGGAGCGGCTGAGCCGTTCGCCGAGCCGCAGACCGGTCCACTGGGGCAGCGCGGTGCCCAGCCGCACCGTTCCGTCCGCCTCCACGATGCCGGGGGTGCCGACCCCTACGGCGCGCAGCGAGTTCCGCGCCACCCCGGTACGGCGCAGCAGCTCGGCCACCGTGCCGCGCAGCTTCTCCAGCCGCTCGTCGGCCGGCGCCTTCTCGTCGACCTCCCTGGTCTGCGTGCCCAGCACCCGGCCGTCCAGGTCGGAGACGACCGCGACCACCCGGTGCGCGCCGATCTCCACCCCCAGCAGGTGCCCCGCCTCGGCCCGGAACCGGAACCGGCGCGCGGGCCGCCCCTGCCGGCGCGCGGTGCCCGTCTCGGCCGCCCGCTCCACCACGAGCCCGGCCTCGGCCAGGCCCTCCACGACCCCCTCGACGGTGGGCCGGGACAGCCCGGTGGCCCGGGTGATCTCCGTGAGCGTCGCGCAGTCGGTGTCGCGCAGCGCGCGCAGCACCACCGCGGAATTGATCCTTCGCAGCAGCGAGGGGTCACCACCGGTCAACTGCCCCACGGTCCGTCCTCCCAGCTCGCGGGCGTGTGTGGGGCGGATCGTACTCGGCCCCGACCACCCCGGCGAGGGCCGGGCGGTCACCGGGGCGCGACGAACCCCGACTCATAGGCCGCGATCACCGCCTGGGTACGGTCCCGCGCGCCCAACTTGGCCAGTGCGGCGCTCACATGCGACTTCACCGTCTCAGCCCCGACGACCAGTCCGGCGGCGCTCTCGGCGTTGGTCAGCCCACGCGCCATCAGCCGCGACACCGCCGCCTCACGCCCCGTCAGCCGGGCCCCTACCAGCGGCTCCACGGGGGCCCGGCCAGGGCCGTACCGGGCCGCCGGCCGCCGCACCGACGCCGGGAACAGCAGCGAGTCGCCGGCCGCGACCAGCCGAGCACAGCCTCCCCGAGGGCCCGCTCGGCCCCTGGGGCGGGCTCGCCGTGACCGCGCTGTGGGCGGGGGCCGCGGTGGGCGCCGGGGCGTGGTGCGTGCGGCGGCGGGACGCCTGACGCGACGCCAATTGTCAGTGGGGGCCGCTTTACTGGAACACATGGACGTCGTCGCACGGCATCTGGCCGCCATCGACCGGCTCCGCGCACGGGACCTCCCGGTGGGCGGAGCCGGTCATCACATCGTGGAACTGGAGAGCGGCCGCGGGGCGAGAGCGGCCGCGGACGACCTCCACGCCCTGCGCGAGGCGATAGCCCGACGCCTCGGCGCCCGCTGGGGCGAGACACCCCCCTGGGGTCAGCTCACCCTCCGCCTGCGCCTCGCCCGCGGTGAAGAGATACCCGAGCCCTGGGCCACCCTCTGCCTGCGCGCCGACGAACTCGACGTCTGGCAGGCCGAGGACGTGTGGCTCGCCGTCGGTGTGGCCGACCGGGACGAGGCCGACGAGATCCGTCTCCTCGCCACGGTGACCCGTACGGCCCCGCCCTAGTCGGCCGCCGCCTCCCGCAGCCGCCCGAACTCCTCCGCCATGCCCGCCACCGTCCAGTGGGCGTTCAGGCCGCTCGGGTTGGGCAGCACCCAGACCCGCGTGTCCCCGAACGTCCGCTCCTGCGGGCCGATCCGGGCCTTACGGTCGCCGAAGGCCGCCCGGTAGGCGGTCACCCCGACCACGGCCAGCCAGCGGGGTGCGTACCGCTCCACCTTGGCGGCCAGCACCCGGCCGCCCTCGACGTACTCCTCGGGCGACAGCTCGTCCGCGCGGGCCGACGCCCTGGCCACTACGTTGGTGATGCCGAGGCCGTAGGAGAGCAGTTCGCGCTCCTCGGCGGGCTTCAGCCGGCGCGGGGTGAAGCCGGAGCGGTGCAGCACCGGCCAGAAGCGGTTGCCGGGGCGGGCGAAGTGGTGGCCGGTGGCGGCCGACATCAGGCCCGGGTTGATGCCGCAGAACAGGATCTGGAGGCCGTCCGCGAGCACGTCGGGGACGAGACGGTCGCGGGCGGCCTCCAGTTCCGCTTGGGAAAGGGGGCTCAGAGGATCGCTCCGGGGGTGTAACCGGCCGCCTCCGGGCGCTGCTTGGCGATCTCCTCGATCCGGCCCACGACCACGCCGACCTGGTCGGCGGCGGCGCCGGTGAAGGACAGCTTGTCGGCCATCAGCGCGGCCAGCTGCTCACGGTCCAGCGGCAGCCGGTCGTCGGCGGCGAGCTTGTCCAGCAGGTCGTTGCGCTCGGCACCCTGCTCCCGCATGGCGAGCGCGGTGGCCACCGCGTTCTCCTTGATCGCCTCGTGCGCGACCTCACGGCCCACGCCCGCGCGCACCGCGCCCATCAGCACCTTGGTGGTGGCGAGGAAGGGCAGGTACCGGTCCAGCTCGCGGGCGACGACGGCCGGGAAGGCACCGAACTCGTCCAGCACGGTCAGGAACGTCTCCAGCAGGCCGTCCAGCGCGAAGAACGCGTCCGGCAGCGCGACCCGGCGCACCACCGAGCAGGACACGTCGCCCTCGTTCCACTGGTCGCCCGCCAGCTCGCCGGTCATCGAGGCGTAGCCGCGCAGGATCACCATCAGGCCGTTGACGCGCTCGCAGGAGCGGGTGTTCATCTTGTGCGGCATCGCGGACGAGCCGACCTGGCCGGGCTTGAAGCCCTCGGTGACCAGTTCGTGCCCGGCCATCAGCCGGATCGTCTTGGCGAGCGAGGAGGGGGCTGCGGCCAGCTGCACCAGCGCGGTGACGACCTCGTAGTCCAGCGAGCGCGGGTAGACCTGGCCGACCGAGGTGAACGCCCGGCCGAAGCCCAGGTGATGGGCGATGCGCTGCTCCAGCTCGGCGAGCTTGGCCGTGTCACCGCCCAGCAGGTCCAGCATGTCCTGCGCGGTGCCGACCGGACCCTTGATGCCGCGTAGCGGGTAGCGGCCCAGCAGCTCGTCCACCCGGCCGTACGCCACCAGCAGCTCGTCGGCGGCGGTGGCGAAGCGCTTGCCCAGGGTGGTGGCCTGCGCGGCCACGTTGTGCGAGCGCCCGGCCATGACCAGCTCGGCGTACTCGCCGGCCAGCCGGCCCAGGCGCGCCAGCACGGCCACCGTACGGTCCCGGACCAGCTCCAGGGAGAGCCGGATCTGGAGCTGCTCGACGTTCTCGGTGAGGTCGCGGGAGGTCATGCCCTTGTGGACGTGCTCGTGCCCGGCGAGGTCGTTGAACTCCTCGATCCGCGCCTTCACGTCGTGCCGGGTGACCTTCTCGCGCTCGGCGACGGAGGCCAGGTCCACGGTGTCGAGGACGCGCTCGTAGTCGGCGATCGCCTCGTCCGGCACCTCGATGCCCAGGTCCTTCTGGGCGCGCAGCACGGCGAGCCAGAGCTGCCGCTCCAGCCTCACCTTCTGCTCGGGCGACCAGAGCGTGGCGAGCTCGGCGGAGGCGTACCGTCCGGCGAGGACGTTGGGGATGCGGGGCTTGGCGGGCGCTGAAGTCACGTGTACGGATTGTACTGGCGATTCGTGCAGGCCAGCGCCGCGGGGCGGCTCGGAGGAAGCTACAAGGCGGGCGCTGTGGGCATCGCGGGCGCGTTCCCTACTCTTGCAGTATGCGCATGCGTCCTACGTTGAGCTGGACCCCGAGCGGGGAACTGCCGCCGGGCATCACCGACCCGGAGCCGGTCGCCGAGGCGCTGGGCGCGGGCGGGGTGCTCGTGCTCAGCGGGGCGGGCATCTCCACCGAGTCCGGCATCCCCGACTACCGGGGTGAGGGCGGCAGCCTGAGCCGGCACACCCCGATGACCTACCAGGACTTCACCGGCGGGGCGCGGGCCCGGCGCCGTTACTGGGCCCGCAGCCACCTCGGCTGGCGCACCTTCGGCCGGGCCCGCCCCAACGCGGGGCACCAGGCGGTGGCCGCGTTCGGACGCCACGGTCTGCTCTCCGGCGTGATCACCCAGAACGTCGACGGGCTGCACCAGGCGGCCGGCAGCGAGGACGTGGTGGAACTCCACGGCAGCCTCGACCGCGTCGTCTGCCTCTCCTGCGGCGACCTCAGCCCGCGCCGCGTCCTGGCCGAGCGCCTGGAGGACGCGAACCCGGGATTCGATCCCGTCGCCGCCGGCATCAACCCGGACGGTGACGCTGACCTCACCGACGACCAGGTCGGGGACTTCCGCGTGGTGCCCTGCGCGGTCTGCGGCGGCATCCTCAAGCCGGACGTGGTGTTCTTCGGCGAGGCCGTGCCGCCCGCCCGCGTCGAGCAGTGCCGCGCCCTGGTCCGCGTGGCGGCCACTGTGCTGGTCCTGGGCTCCTCGCTGACGGTGATGTCCGGGCTCCGCTTCGTCCGCCAGGCGGCCCAGGCCGGGACGCCGGTCCTCGTCGTCAACCTGGCCCCCACCCGGGGCGATGTCCACGCCCTCGCCCGGGTCGCCCTCCCGCTGGGCCCGGCCCTCACCACCGTCGCCGGCCGGCTCGGCGTCCCCGTGGAGGAGGGGACGCCGGCCGACGGCGCCGGTCTCAGCCGGTGAAGGAGTGGGCCGGCGTGGTGTTCTGGTAGGTCCGGGTGGTGGGCTGGTGGTCGAAGGAGTACGTCAGTGTGTGTCCGGCGGGCAGCGTGACCGGACGTTCCCAGCGGCCGGTGGCGCTGTTGTAGCTGGTCAGGTAGTTCAGCCGGGCGCCGCCGTCAATGGCGTGGTGGACCGCGACGAAGGACCCCGACCACCGTCCGCGGGCCCTTCCGGGTCGGCGGACGGGCCTACGCCAGGTCCTCGTGGATCAGCTCGTACGGCAGCAGGTCCGGGCGCTTGGCCGGGAGGCCGTCGCCGGAGGAGCGGCCGGTCAGGCGGCGGCCTATCCACGGCAGGAGGTGTGTGCGGGCGAACCGCACGTCCTCGACCCGGCGGGCCCGCCAGCCCGGCGGCGGGGTCGCGGCGGGAGGAGTGCGCCACTCGGCGTCCTCGGCGTCGTGGCCGAGCGCCTGCCAGACCGCCTCCGCCACCCGGCGGTGCCCCTCGTGGGTGAGGTGCAGCCGGTCCACGTCCCACAGGCGCGGGTCGCCCAGCGACGGCGCGCCGTACAGGTCGACCACCACCGCGTCGTGCTTGGCGCCCAGTTCGTCGACGCAGGCGAACAGCTCCTCCATGCGCGGCCGGAACCGGTCGAACACCGGACCCTGGCGGCCGGGGCTGCGCATCAGCACCAGCCGCTCGCAGTTCGGGGCCAGCCGCTCCACGGCCTCGGTCAGCAGGTCCCGTACCCGGACCATGTCGTACTTGGGCCGCAGGGTGTCGTTGAGCCCGCCGACCAGCGTGATCACGTCGGGCCGCATCGCGGCGGCCACGGCGACCTGCTCGTCGACGATCTGCTGGATCAGCTTTCCGCGCACCGCCAGGTTGGCATACCGGAAACCGGGGACGCGGGCGGCCATCCGGGCCGCGAGGAGGTCCGCCCAACCCCGGTAGGAGCCGTCGGGCAGCAGGTCCGACATGCCCTCGGTGAAGGAGTCGCCGAGGGCGACGAGACTGGTGTACGCGGGAGGTGTGGAATTCGTCTGCATGGCGACAGCGATGGTATCCCGGCGCCATACCCGCCGGTCGGTGCCCCCGTACGCGGCCCCCGGGCGCCGCTCAGGCGGGCTGGCCGAACAGCTCCCGCAGCACGTCCTCCATGGTCACCAGACCGGCCAGCTTCCCGTCCGCACCGGTCACCGCCGCCACATGCGTACGGCTGCCGCGCATCGCGGTCAGCACGTCGTCCAGCGGGGAGGACTCCCGCACCCGCGCGATCGGCCGCATGTCGCGCAGCCGGAACGGCACATCGCGCGGTGAGGCGTCCAGCGCGTCCTTCACATGCAGATAGCCCACGATCCGGCGCCCCACGTCCACCACCGGGAACCGGGAGAACCCCGACTCGGCCGACAGCCGCTCCAGTTGCTCCGGGGTGACCCCGACACCGGCGTAGACCACCTGCTCCAGCGGCACCACCACATCCCGGACCGGGCGGCTGCCCAGCTCCAGCGCGTCCCGCAGCCGCTCCTGCGCCCGGCCGTCGATCAGGCCCGCCTCGGTGGCGTCCTTGACGATCTCGGCCAGCTCGGTGTCGGTGAACGTCGCCGACACCTCGTCCTTGGCCTCCACCCGCAGCAGCTTCAGCAGCCCGTTGGCGAAGGCGTTGATGGTGAAGATCACCGGCCGCAGCCCCCGGGCCAGCGCCACCAGCGGCGGACCGAGCAGCAGCGCGCTGCGCACCGGCTCGGCCAGCGCGATGTTCTTCGGCACCATCTCGCCCAGCAGCATGTGCAGATAGGTGGCCAGGGTCAGCGCGATCACGAAGGACACCGCGTGCCCGGCGCCCGTGGGCACCCCGACCGCGTGGAACACCGGCTCCAGCAGATGCGCGATGGCCGGCTCCGCGACCACACCGAGCACCAGCGTGCACAGCGTGATACCGAGCTGGGCGGCGGCCAGCAGCGCCGACACGTGCTCCAGCCCCCACAGCACCCGCCGGGCCCGCTTGTCGCCCGCCATGGCCAGTGGCTCCACCTGCGAGCGGCGCACCGAGATCAGCGCGAACTCGGCGCCCACGAAGAAGGCGTTGACGACGAGGGTCGCCAGGCCGATCAACAGCTGTACGGCGGTCATCGCGCCCCCTCCGTCGAGTCGTCGGCGTGCCTGTCCTGCGCGTGGTCCGTGGCCGGCGCGTGCAGCAGCACCCGCGCGGCCCGGTGCCCGGAGGCGTCCACCACGTCCAGCCGCCAGCCGTCGGCCTCGACGCTGTCCCCGACCTCCGGGATACGGCCCAGCTCGGTGGCGACCAGCCCGGCGAGCGTCTCGTACGGGCCCTCGGGCACCCGCAGGCCGACCCGTGCCAGCTGGTCGGTGCGGGCCGCGCCGTCCGCCGAGTACAGGGCGCGCCCCTGGCGGTCGGTGCCGGCGGGCGCCAGGTCGGGGGTCTCGTGCGGGTCGTGCTCGTCACGTACCTCGCCGACGACCTCTTCGACGATGTCCTCCAGCGTCGCCACGCCCGCGGTGCCGCCGTACTCGTCTATGACGACGGCCATGGTGCGCCTGCCCGACAGCCGGTCCAGCAGCCGGTCCACGGTCAGCGACTCCGGTACCAGCAGGGGTTCGCGCGTGATCTGGGTGACCGGGCGCACGGGGCGGTCCTCGGCGGGCAGCGCCAGGACGTCCTTGATGTGGGCGACGCCGACGACCGAGTCCAGGCTGCCCCGGTAGACGGGGAAGCGGGACAGGCCGGTGGCCCGCGTCGCGTTCGCCACGTCCTCGCAGGTGGCCTGGGTGTCGAGGGCGACGACCTGGACGCGCGGGGTCATGACGTTCTCCGCCGTGAGGTCGGCGAGGTTCAGCGTGCGCACGAACAGCTCGGCGGTGTCCGCTTCCAGCGCGCCCGCCTTCGCGGAGTGCCGGGCCAGCGCCACCAGTTCCTGCGGACCGCGTGCGGAGGCCAGCTCCTCGGCGGGCTCCAGGCCGAAGCGGCGTACGACGCGGTTGGCGGTGTTGTTGAGGTGCGTGATGAAGGGGCGGAAGGCCAGGCTGAACCAGCGCTGCGGCGTGCCCACCCGCTTGGCCACCGACAGCGGCGAGGAGATCGCCCAGTTCTTCGGCACCAGTTCGCCGACGACCATCAGGAACACCGTGGACAGCGCGGTGCCCAGGACCAGCGCGGCCGAACTCGCCGCGCCGGCGGAGAGGCCCGTCGCGCGGAACGGCCCCGAGAGCAGCGCCGCGATGGACGGCTCGGCAAGCATGCCGACGACCAGGTTGGTGACGGTGATGCCGAGCTGGGCGCCGGAGAGCTGGAAGGTGAGGCTGCGTACGGCCTTCAGCGCGCCGGAGGCGCCGCGCTCGCCGCGCGCCGCGGCCCGCTCCAGTTCGCCGCGCCCGACGGTGGTGAGCGAGAACTCGGCCGCCACGAACGCGCCGCAGGCGAGTGACAGCGAAATCGCCACCAGCAGGAGGAGCACTTCGGTCATCGGGTCACCTCCGTCCCAGGATCGGTCAGGGCGGGGTGGACCGCGCGATGTCGGTGGCGTGGACCGGGAGGATCGCCCATGGGTGGACGCTCACGACCTTTCGTCGAGTGCCGGGGTGCCGGCCTCAATGGTAAAGGATGAGCAAAGCGACCTCGCCGGACTGCACCCCGTGAGCGACTTGACCCGGCGGCGCCACTTCTCCTCCGGCCTATACCCCGCCGCGCTCCAGGCATGATGCGCGGGGCAGCGTGACGGATGCGCGGATCGTTCATGATCCGAGCCAAGCGGAGCGCCCGGCCCGCCGCTGTCAGCGGGACTGGTCCCGCTCCCGGCGCACCTGGGCACGGCGGCCCTTCACGTTGGCGCCGCGCATCGCGCGTACCACGTCGTCCGCGGCCTCCTCGGGGACCTCCACCAGGGAGAAGCGGTCCGCGATCTCGATCGACCCGATGTCCCGCCCGTTCAGCCGGCTCTCCCCGGCGATGGCGCCGACCAGGTCCTGCGGCCGCACCCCCGAACTGCGTCCGGCGCCGACGAACAGCCGGGTCATCCCCGGCGAGGCGCGCTGCGGCCGCCGCCCGCGCGGCCCCCGGTCCCGGCTCCGGTCCCCGCGATCCCGGTCCCGGTCTCTCGGCGCCGCATCCGGGATCTCCTCATCGTCGAACGCCGCCCCGCCCGACTCATGGGCCAGCTTCACCGCCGCCAACGCCACGTCCATCACGTCGAACTCGTCCCCGAGGGTCTCCACCACCACCCGGAAGCGCTCCAGATCCTCGTCGTCCAGCAGACTCTCGTACAGTGCCGCCCGCGTCAGCTCCAGCCGCCGGGCCCGCAGGTCCGCGACCGAGGGCACCTTCTCCAGCGGCACCTTCCGGCCGGTCGCCCGCTCGATCGCCTTCAGCATCCGGGACTCGCGCGGCTCCGCGAGCGTGATCGCCACGCCCTCGCGGCCCGCGCGCCCGACCCGGCCGATGCGGTGCACGTACGACTCCGGCGCCGAGGGCACGTCGTAATTGATCACATGCGTGAGGTGCTCGACGTCGATGCCGCGCGCCGCGACATCGGTGGCGACCAGCAGATCCGCCGTACCCCCGCGCAGCCGGCCCATCACCCGGTCCCGCTGCTCCTGGCTCAAGCCGCCGTGCAGCGCCTCGGCGCGGTAGCCGCGGCCGTTCAGGGTCTCCGAGAGCTGGTCGACCTGGTCCCGGGTGCGGCAGAACACGATCGCCGCCTCCGGGGACTCCACGTCCAGCAGCCGCCCCAGCGCCGCCGCCTTCTGCGCCCGCCCCACGATGTACGCCGACTCCCGGACACGCGGTGCCTCACCGGGCGCCGGTGCCTCCCGCTCGATCCGCACCCGCACCGGGTCGTTCAGGTGCTTGCGCGCCATGGAGTCGATCCGCGAGGGCATCGTCGCCGAGAACAGCACCGTCTGCCGCTCCTCCGGCAGGTTCTCCAGGATCGAGTCGATGTCCTCCGAGAACCCCATGTCCAGCATCTCGTCGGCCTCGTCCAGCACGACCGTGCGCAGGTCGTCCAGGTGCAGCGTGCCGCGCGCGATGTGGTCCAGGGCCCTGCCCGGTGTCGCCACCACCACGTCCACCCCGCGCTGCAGCTCGCGCAGCTGCCGGCCGATGGGCTGCCCGCCGTACACCGGCAGCACCCGTACCCCGAGGTCGCTGCCGTAGCGGTGCACGGCCTCCGAGACCTGGATGGCCAGCTCGCGGGTCGGCACCAGCACCAGGGCGCCGGGCCCCTTGCCCTTGCCGTCGCGGGCGATGCGCTGGATCACCGGCAGCGCGAACGCGGCGGTCTTGCCGGTGCCCGTGGCCGCCTGTCCCAGCAGGTCGTTGCCCGCAAGCAGGGGCGGGATGGCCTCCTGCTGGATCGGGGTGGGCTCCTCGTAGCCGAGCGTGCTCAGCGCCCGCTGGATCTCGGGGGCCAGGTCCAGATCGGCGAAGCCGACCTGACCTTCGCTGGACTTGGTGGTCATGGCGCATCCCTTTTCCGGCTGGGGGACGCAGTACCCGGACCCGGGGTCCAAGGGGTCGGTGCCCGGCCGGGCGACAGGCGCCCGCAGGACACGCGGGCCCGTTGCCAGGAGCCCGAAGCCCGCGCCGGGACGCGCCCCCTTGCAGATCACGCGGTACGGACCATCTATACCGTGCCGCGCCGGACGGAAACCCGCCACCCGGCCGGCCCGGAGCCGGTCACTCGTGGGCGATGGCGGCCAGCACGTTGGACTTGCCCGAGCCGGAGGGGCCCATCACGGCGGTGAACCGGCCGCGCGCGATGCCCACGTCCACCGAGTCCAGCGCGATCACGGCCGTCTCGCCGGTGCCGTACGCCTTGGTCAGCCCGCGGGCCCTGGCCACCGTCCCGGCACCCGGCACCGCGCCCGGCATGACCTCAGCAGCAGATGTGAACAAGATGCACTCCCCGTCGCCTCGACACCGCGGCTTCCCGGCCATGGCCGACCCTGGTGTGACCCGAACCCGTGGGTGCCTACCTCGCCCCCTCCCGCCCCCGGAACGCGTCCGCGTCCCACGTCCCCCACAGCCGGGGAGCCAGCCAGCCCGGTGCCTGTGCGCGGAACTCCGCCGGGGGCAGGCCGCCCGTGCCCTGCGGGATCGCGCCCAGCAGGGGTACGCCCGCCACCTCCGGGAGGTCGGTCACGTTGCAGCGGGTCGCCAGGTCCGGGACCGTCGGCCAGGAGCCGATCACCACACCGGGCAACTCCAGTTCGCGCCGCCTCAGTTCGCGTGCCGTCAGCTCCGTGGAGTTCAGCGTGCCCAGGCCCGCCGGGGCGACCAGGAGGACCGGGGCGGCCAGGAGCGCCGCCGCGTCGGCCAGGGTGCCGCCCTCCGGGTCGAAGCGGACCAGGAGGCCGCCCGCGCCCTCGATCAGGACGAGGTCGTGCTCGGTCGCCAGCTTGGCGGCGGCCTCGGCCACGTCCTGCGGGCGTACCGGGGGCAGGCCGGAGCGGCGGGCGGCCGTGGCGGGGGCCAACGGGTCGGGGTAGCGGGCCAGTTCGGCGGCCGTGACCGGGTCCGCCAGGCGGGCCACCTCGTCGGCGTCGCCGCGTTCGTCCGGACGTACGCCCGTCTGCGCGGGCTTCAGCACGGCCACTGAGCGGCCGGCCGCGAGGGCGGCGGCCGCCACGGCGGCCGTCACCACCGTCTTGCCGATCTCCGTGCCCGTGCCCGTGATCACCAGTACCGGCATGTCATCCCTCCCGCGCGGCGGCGCACACCGCGCGCGCGATCCGTGCCACGTCAGCGTCGTCCGTGACGTACGGCGGCATCGTGTAGACCAGGTCGCGGAAGGGGCGCAGCCACACGCCCTCCCGCACGGCGGCCCGCGTCGCGGCCGCCATGTCCACCTCGTGATCGAGCTGGACCACCCCGATGGCGCCCAGGACACGTACGTCCCGGACGCCGGGCAGCTCCGAAGCCCCGGCAAGACCTTCCCGCAGGCCGGTCTCGAGCCGCTTGACCTCGCCCCGCCAGTCCTGACCGAGCAGCAGCTCCACGGAGGCGCACGCCACGTGGGCGGCCAGCGGGTTGCCCATGAAGGTCGGCCCGTGCGCGAGCACCGGCACCGCGCCGCGCGAGATGCCGTCGGCCACCCGCGCGGTGCACAGGGTCGCCGCCAGCGTCAGATAACCGCCGGTCAGCGCCTTGCCCACGCACATCACATCGGGTGAGAGGCCCGCGTGCTCCGCCGCGAACAGCGCGCCCGTGCGCCCGAACCCGGTGGCGATCTCGTCGAACACCAGCAGCACGTCATGCGCGTCGCACGCCTCGCGCAGCACCCGCAGATACGCGGGGGAGTGGAACCGCATCCCGCCCGCGCCCTGCACCACCGGCTCCACGATCACGGCGGCCAGTTCGTCCGCGTGCCGCCCGATCGCCGACCGGAGATGCTCCGCGTACGCCTCCTCGTAGGCGGCGGGCGGCGCGTCCGCGAAGACCTGGCGGGGCAGCGCGCCGGACCAGAGCCCGTGCATACCGCCCTCAGGGTCGCACACCGACATGGGGTGCCAGGTGTCGCCGTGGTAGCCGCCGCGCCAGGTCAGCAGGCGCCGCTTGCCGGGGCGGCCCAGCGAACGCCAGTACTGGAGGCACATCTTGACGGCCACCTCGACGGACACCGACCCGGAGTCCGCGAGGAAGACATGCTCCAGCCCCTCGGGCGACATGTCGACAAGGAGCTTCGCCAGGCGTACGGCGGGCTCATGGGTGAGCCCGCCGAACATCACATGGCTCATCCGCCCCAACTGCTCGCGGGCGGCCTCGTCCAGCACCGGGTGCCGGTAGCCGTGGATCGCCGACCACCAGGACGACATCCCGTCGACCAGCTCCGCGCCGTCCGCCAGCCGCAGCCGGACCCCGCTCGCCGACTCCACGACGAGCGGTTCGCTCCGGCCCGGCATCGGACCGTACGGATGCCACACATGCCGCCGGTCCAGCTCCAGCAGGCCGGCCGTACCCAGGTCAGGCATTGGGCGCGAGGTCCGTCCCGGCACCTCGGCGGCGCACGGCGACCAGGTCGGTGCGCGGCTCGGCGGACACGGGCGCGTCGGCCGCCGCCGGCACGCCGGCCGTACCGCAGACGCCACCTCCTGCGTGCGACCCGCACCCGGCCGCCTCCGCGTCCGACCCGCAGCCGCCCGCCGCCGCGTGCGACCCGCAGCCGCCTCCGGCCGCCGCCCGGTGCGCCGGCAGCGTCACCTCGCCGGCGCCCTCCACCTCGAACCCGGCGTCCGCGATCATCTCCAGGTCGGCCTTGCCCGCCTGGCCCTCGCTGGTCAGGTAGTCCCCGAGGAAGATCGAGTTGGCCAGGTGCAGCGCGAGGGGCTGGAGCGTGCGCAGGTGCACCTCGCGGCCGCCCGCGATCCGGACCTCCACGTCAGGGCAGACGAAGCGGACCATCGCCAGGACGCGCAGACAGCGCTGCGGGGTGAGGTTCCACTCCTTGGCCAGCGGGGTGCCCTCGAACGGGATCAGGAAGTTCACCGGAACGGAGTCCGGGTCCAGCTCGCGCAGCGCGAACACCACGTCCACCAGATCCTCGTCCCGCTCACCCATGCCCGCGATCAGCCCCGAGCAGGCGGAGAGTCCGGCCGCGTGCGCCTTGTGCACGGTGTCCACCCGGTCGGCGTAGGTGTGGGTGGTGGTGATGTCGCCGTAGGTCGCCTCGGAGGTGTTGAGGTTGTGGTTGTAGGCGTCCGCGCCCGCCGCGCGCAGCCGTTCCGCCTGGCCGTCCGAGAGCAGGCCCAGGCAGGCGCACACCTCGACGCCCTCGTTCTGTTCCTTGATGGCCTTGATGGTGTCGGAGACCCGGTCCACGTCCCGGTCCGTCGGCCCGCGCCCGGACGCCACCAGGCACACCCGCTTGGCGCCCCCGGCGAGCCCGGCGGCCGCCGCCTCGGACGCCTGGCCGGGCTTCAGCCAGGTGTACTTGAGGATGCCGGCCGTGGAGCCCAGCCGCTGGGAGCAGTAGGAGCAGTCCTCCGGGCACAGCCCCGACTTGAGGTTGACCAGATAGTTGAGTTTCACCCTGCGGCCGAACCAGTGCCGCCGCACCTTGCCGGCCGCGGCCACCACATCGAGCAGGTCGTCGTCGGAGGTGGCGAGCACGGCGAGCGCTTCCTCGCGCGTCGGCGTCTCGCGCCGCAGTCCCTTGTCCACCAGCGTGTTGAGCAGGTCCATGAGGCTTGATCCTGTCCTACCCGACCGCTTCGGGCCAAGGAGACTTCACACAACGGCCGAGGATCACCGTGTGGGTATTGCCACATCATGGGCGGCTCTCCGCGCCGCTAGTGTCTGTCTGTTGTCTACAAAAGCCTGTTGTCTGCACAAGCGTCCACAGAGCGAGACCCCGGAGGAGCCATGGCGTTCGGCTGGATCGACGAGCAGGCCGAGGCGCGCCGCCGCGCCGGACTCCTGCGGACCCTGCGCCCCCGTCCCGCCGACTCGCCCCTGCTGGACCTGGCGAGCAATGACTATCTGGGCCTGGCCCGCCACCCCGAGGTCGTTGAGGGCGCGGCGGAGGCGGCCCGGACCTGGGGCGGCGGCGCCACCGGCTCACGCCTGGTCACCGGCACCACCGAACTGCACGCCGGGCTGGAGGCGGAACTCGCCGAGTTCTGCGGCTTCGAGGCGGCCCTCGTCCTGTCCTCCGGCTACGCCGCCAACCTGGCCGCCGTCACCGCGCTCGGCCCGTACGGTTCCCTGATCGTCTCCGACGCGGGCAACCACGCCTCCCTGATCGACGGCTGCCGCCTGGCGCGCGGCACCACCCAGGTCGTCGGGCACGCCGACCCGGAGGCCGTGGCCAAGGCGCTGGCCGGCCACCGGGGCGAGGCGATCGCCGTCTCCGACACGGTGTTCTCCGTCGACGGCGACGCCGCCCCCGTGCGCCGACTCGCCGAAGCCTGCCGGGAGCACGGGGCCGGCCTGGTCGTGGACGACGCACACGGCCTCGGCGTCCTGGGGGAGGGCGGCCGGGGCGCGGCGCACGCGGCCGGGCTCGCGGGCGCGGCCGACGTGGTGGCCACGGCGACGCTGTCCAAGTCGCTGGGCAGCCAGGGCGGGGTGGTGCTGGGCCCGGCGCGGGTGATCGGCCACCTGGTCAACACCGCGCGGACGTTCATCTTCGACACCGGCCTCGCCCCCGCCGCCGCGGGGGCCGCGCTCGCCGCGCTGCGCCTGCTCCGGCGCGAACCCCAGCGCCCGGCGCACGCCCGCGCGGTCGCCGCCCGACTGCACGCCCGGCTGACCGCCGAGGGTCTCGAGGCGGTACGTCCGGACGCGGCCGTGGTCTCCGTCAAGGCGCCGTCCGCCGACGCCGCCGTGCGCTGGGCCGCCGACTGCCGCGCCGGGGGGCTGGCGGTGGGCTGCTTCCGCCCGCCGTCCGTGCCGGACGGCGTCTCCCGGCTCCGGCTGACCGCCCGCGCGGACCTGTCACAGGCGGACATCGAACGGTCCGTTCGGGTCATCTCAGCCGTTCGGCCCAGCTGAGGTCCGGAAAAACCCCGCCAAATACGGGCGCACGTCGCAGAGTTCACCCCGTTGAGCGACAGATGTCCGCGTATCTGGGGGGTTGGTTCCCCGGACCGGTCCCGTGATGGCAGGCTGACGTGCAGGCACCGGAGCGGGACCGTGCCCGAACCCTCAGCCCCGCGTCGTCGCGCGACGCGTGGGAGGTCGGCGGGCCGCCCGTGGGAAAGGGACGACTTCGCCATGGCAGACCATCTGGAAGCATCCGTCACTCTGCCGAGCGATCCCGCCTCGGTCTCCACGGCCCGGTCCTATGCCGTGGGCACCCTGGCCGGCTGGGGGCTGCCCTCGGACGACGAGGTGGCCGACACCGTACGCCTCATCGTCTCCGAGCTGGCCACCAACGCCGTCCAGCACACCCTGGGCCAGTCGCCCACCTTCACCGTGGACATCGTGCTGGCCAGGGACGAGCTGCTGCTCATCGGGGTGACGGACAGCCATCCGAGGCTGCCCAAGAGGCTTCCGGCGGCGGTCGCCCAGGACAACGGGCGCGGCATGGCCATCATCCGATGTCTCACCGTCCAGTGCGGCGGCAAGCTCCGGGTCCGGCCGACCCGCGAGGGTGGGAAGACCGTGTTCGTCGAGCTGCCCTGGCGCGTGCCGAGCCGGCCGCTGGCCACCCCGGTCCGCCCGGAGCCGTCACCGGCCCGCTGAGCGCCCGTAGCGGCGCCGGGGCCACGGCGGGATGCCGGGAGGCGGCCCGGAGCGCGTGTACGACCGCGCGGAGCCGCTCCCGCCGCGTTCCCGTGGGTCAGTTGACCCGGCCGTACCAGACGCTCTTGGTCCAGATCTTCTGGAGCCGCACCACGTCCCCAGTCTTCGGCGCGTGCCAGATCCTGCCCTTTCCGGCGTAGATGCCGACGTGGTAGACGCTGGACCCCGAGTGGAAGAAGACCAGGTCACCGGCCTTGCGGTGGCCCGAGGAGATGTGGTGCGTCTTGTTGTACTGCTGGGCGGCCGTGCGCGGCAGCTTCTTGCCTGCCTGCTTGAACGAGTACAGCGTCAGGCCCGAGCAGTCGAACCTGCCCGGCCCGGAGGCCCCGTAGCGGTAGGGGGCGCCCTTCTTGGACGCCGCCACCTTGAGTGCCTTCGTCGCGGTGGTCGCGGCGGACGCGTCACCGGCCAGTCCCGGCACCACGACCGAGCCGCCGACGGCGGCCAGGGTGAGGGCCGAGGCCGTACCGGCCCGGACCATCAGCGACGGGACACGATTGAGCGCGGTCATGCGCAACCCTTCGTCAGCCGCCTGTGAAGGATGACCTGTCGGATTCGGGCTGGCGAAGTTGCCCGGCCGTGTCACCACGGCTTCACCCCAAGGGTCACTCGGCACGATCGCCCGCGTCTCGCGGACGTCCGTCCCGGCGACCCGTCTTGCTCGGGTCCTCCACTCCTGCCGATGCACTTCTGTCGACCGGTCATCCGGGCGGCGGCAGGACTCGGCGTCCGCCCGGATGCGCCCCGCCGGTGTGGCGGGGGCTTGTCGTCAGACAGGGATCTTGGCCCACTCATGTCCGAAAATCCCAACAGAATCGGGAGTTTGTGGCGTTACTCACCACTCACCTGTTCGGGTGGACAGAGGTGTGTCCGAACCGTCGTCAGTTCCGCCCCACAGCCCCGGACCTGGGCTTCGACGGTCGCGCGGCGGCCCGCCGGGCGCGCCGGGCGCAACTCGGCGGGCCTGGAAACGGGCCCGGAGATACACCGGTCGGCGGTAGCGCGTTCGGCCCGTTTCGGCACGGCGGACGACACGCGGGGCGCTGTCCGGCCGGAGGCGGCGTCCGGGTCAGCCGCCGGCATCGGGCGGGAGCGCTACGCGCGCGGCCCGGCGCTCCCCGTCCAGCACCCGCAGCGCGTGTGCGAGCGTGCGCCCGTACAGCTCCGTCTCGCCCCGCCCGTGCATCAGCGCGAGCGCGTCACGGAGCGCGGTTGCCGTACGCACCAGCGCCTGCGCCGCCCTCAGCGCCCGGTACGTGTCCCCGTGCCGGGCCGGGTTGATCCGGCCCAGCAGGTCGGCCGCCTCCAGGTAACGGTCGATCAGCTCGCCCTCGGCCCGGGTCAGCGCGGGCAGCGGCGGCAGCTCCTCCGGCAGCACGGCCCGCTCACCGGGCGCCGGGCAGGTGCTCGCGGTCGCGCACGATCCCGTCGGCCAGGCCGTGCTCCAGGGCGCCGGCGGCGTCCAGCACCCGTTCGCGCTCCAGGTCGGCGTGGACGGTGGCGGCGTCCCGGCCGGTGTGCCGGACGAACAGCTCCTCCATCAGCCCGCGCGCCCGGACCAGCTCGGCCGCCGTGATCTCCAGATCGCTGGGCTGCCCCTGGGCGGGCTCGGTCAGCTCCGGCTGGCGCAACACCACCCGCGAGCCCGGCAGCACGAACCGCTTGCCGGGCGCCCCGGCCGCGAGCAGCACGGCGGCCACCGAGACGGCCTGGCCCAGGCAGTACGTCTCCACGTCGCAGCCGATGTACCGCATCGTGTCGTACACCGCCGTCATGGCGTGGAAGTCGCCGCCGGGGCAGTTCAGGTACAGCGTGATGTCCCGCTCCGGGGCGGTGTGTTCGAGTTGCATGAGCTGGGCGATCACGTCCGTGGCCGCCGTGTCGTCCAGCGGCGTGCCCAGGAACACGATCCGGTGTTCGAACAGCTTGGAGTACGGGTCGAGCGTGCGGTGGACGCCTCCGTCACGCTCGCTGAACTCGGGCAGGACATATCGGGCGTTCGGTCGGGTCATGGCACACCCCTCCTGAGCGGCGGGACCATTGACGGCCCCGCTTCCGTAAAAAATGTACAGGATGTACGTCACGTTAGAATGGCGTCATGGCCTACGAGATTCCGGTGACGCAAGCCAGGGCCGAGCTGGCCGACCTGATCAACCGCGTGGTGTACGGCGCTGAGCGGGTCGTGGTGACCCGGCACGGCAAGCCGCTCGTCGCGCTGGTCTCGGCGGCCGATCTGGAGCGGCTCGAGGCGCTCGACGCGGAGCAGGACGAGCAGGTGGTCAGCTCCGTCTCCGGCGTGCGCGAGGCCGCCGCCTCCCCGCCGCGGGAGCGGCAGCGCTTCGGTATCGCCGCCGAGCACCGGCGTCCCGGCACCCGGTGACGGGTGCCTTGCCCGTCCCGGAACCCGGGGACGGGCAGGGCGCGCCGAACACCCTCCGGTTTACGTCGCCGAAACGCCGGCGAACTGGCCTTCGCTCCCACGCCACCAGGGGTTTTCTTCAGGAGCCGCCCCAGCCGTGTCTGCGGCGACCGGGCCCCCACGGTCCGGAGCGAGGACTGTGAGGTGGGACGTGCGACTGACCCCGCACGAGCAAGAGCGACTGCTGATCCATGTGGCGGCCGATGTCGCCGAGCGGCGCCGGGCGCGCGGCGGGAGGCTCAATCACCCGGAGGCGGTCGCGCTCATCACGGCGCACATCCTGGAGGGCGCCCGCGACGGCCGGACCGTCGCCGCGCTGATGTCCTCCGGCCGCGGCGTGCTCACCCGGGACGACGTGATGGACGGCATCCCCGAGATGATCCACGACGTCCAGGTGGAGGCCACCTTCCCGGACGGCACCAAGCTCGTCACCGTCCACGAGCCGATCGTCTGAGGGGCGCGCGATGATTCCCGGAGAGGTGCTGTTCGCGGACGGCCCGGTCCGCTACAACGAAGGCCGGCAGGCCACCCGGCTCACCGTGCTCAACGCCGCCGACCGGCCCGTCCAGGTCGGCTCCCACTACCACTTCGCCGAGGCCGACCCCGGCCTCGACCGGGCCGCCGCGCACGGCCGACGGCTGGACATCGCCGCCGGTACGGCCGTCCGCTTCGAGCCCGGCATCCCTGTCGAGGTCGAACTCGTCCCGCTCGGCGGCGCCCTGATCGTGCCGGGTCTGCGCGGCGAGACCGGAGGTGCCCTCGATGCCTGAGCTCTCCCGCGCCGCCTACGCCGACCTGTTCGGCCCACTGGCGGCGCGGTCACCGAGGCCGACCTGCGCGAGAACGACGCCATGCCGGACGTACGGATCGACCCGGACAGCTTCGCCGTGCGCATCGACGGCGAGCTGGTCGAGGCGGTGCCGGCGGCCGAACCGCCCATGGCCCAGCGTTACTTCCTGTTCTGAGGCCGCTGATGTCCCGAGCCGCGCTGCTCGTCCTGGCCGACGGCCGCTTCCCCGCCGGAGGGCACGCCCTGGCCGCCGACGCCAAGGCACAGCGGGCCGAACTTCCGGTGTCCTCCAGACGTTGCGCGTCGAGGACGGTGTCGGCGAGGTGGCCGGGTGGGTCCGCGAGCGGCTCGCCGCGTGGACGGCGTGACCGCGGCCGGCGTCCGCGCTCACGCCCGGATCGAGGCCCGCGCCGACGGCCGGGGCGGCACCGCGCTGCCGGTGCTGGACGGCGACGGCCCGCTGGCCCCGCGCCGCACCCGCGCCCACGGCACCGAGGCCCGCGTCCTGCCGGTCGGCGCGATGAGCGGACCGCTCGGCGGGGACCGCTTCTCGGTCGACGCCCGGGTGTGCGAGGGCGCCCGGCTGCACCTGGGCTCGGCCGCCGCCACCCTGGCGCTGCCCGGCCAGACCGGGGGCGAGGCCCGCTACGACGTACGGCTCGACGTGGCCACCGGAGGTGAGCTGCACTGGCTGCCCGAGCAGCTCATCTCGGCCCGGGGCAGCGACCTGCACCTCACCACACGGGGCGAACTCGCGCCCGGAGCAACGCTGTTGGTGCGCGAAGAGCAGGTGCTCGGGCGGGCCGGGGAAGAGCCGGGCCGGCTCACCAGCAGGCTCACCGTCCGCCTCGCGGGCGCCACACTGCTCGACCAGGAGCTGAGCTGCGGCCCCGGAGCCCCGGAGCCCCGGGCGGCTGGGACGGCCCCGCCGTGCTGGGGGGACACCGGTCGGTCGGACAACTCCTGCTCATATCGCCGGAGTTGTGTGGAAACCCGGCAGCGTCCCGGATGCTCGGGGAGGGCACCGCCCTGATGCCGCTCGCCGGTCCGGCGGTCCTCGTCAGCGCCGTGCCACCCGACGCGCTCGCTCTGCGCCGCCGCCCGGAAGAGGCGATGGCCCTCCTGACCGCCGATCGGAACTGACCATCCGTTTATCGGATTGATAAAGATGAAGCGCGAACCCTGTTCTCAGACGGCTCACAGCCGCGAGGATTCCCCGCCTGACCACCCGTAGTGAAGTCACGAAGGGGGCCCCTTGAGGGAGAACAAGCCGAAGAGCCGTCTGCTGGCGCTCAGTTCGGCCGGAGCGCTCGTCACCGCCACGCTCATAGCTGGCGCGGTGTCCGCGCCCGCGGCCAGCGCCGACAGCCGTCACGGCCAGGACCGCGAGGCCCGCGGCGCCGCCACGGCCGCCGCCCGCGCCGCCAAGGCGGGCATCGACTGGCAGGACTGCCCCGCCGACTGGGGGCTGGACAAGCCCATCCAGTGCGGCTGGGTCACCGTGCCGCTGGACTACGCCAAGCCGAACGGCAAGCAGATCAAGCTCGCCGTCGACCACATCGGCAACACCGGCACCAAGGAGGAGCGCCAGGGCGCCCTCATCTACAACCCCGGCGGCCCCGGTGGCTCCGGCCTGCGCTTCCCGCGCCGGGTCACCACCAAGAACGCGCTGTGGACCAAGACCGCCAAGGCGTACGACTTCGTGGGCTTCGACCCGCGCGGCGTGGGTCACTCCACGCCCATCTCCTGCGTCGACCCGCAGGAGTACGTCAAGGCGCCCAAGGCCGACCCGGTGCCCGCGAACGAGGCCGACAAGCGCGCCCAGCGCAAGCTGGCCCGCGAGTACGCCGAGGGCTGCGCCGAGCGCAGCGGCGCGATGCTGCCGCACCTGACCACGCCGAACACCGCACGCGACCTGGACGTCATCCGGGCCGCGCTCGGCGAGAAGAAGCTCAACTTCCTGGGCGTCTCCTACGGCACCTACCTCGGCGCCGTCTACGGCACGCTCTTCCCGGGCCACGTCCGCCGGATGATCGTGGACAGCGTCGTCGACCCCGCGCGGGAGAACATCTGGTACGAGGCCAACCTGAACCAGGACGTCGCCTTCGAGCGCCGCTGGAAGGACTGGCAGTACTGGGTCGCCGCCAACGACGCCGCCTTCCACCTCGGCACCACCCGTGCCGAGGTGCAGGAGCAGTGGCTCAAGCTGCGCGCCGCCGCCGCGAAGAGCCCGCTCGGCGGGGTCGTCGGCCCGGCCGAGCTGATCTCCTTCTTCCAGAACGCCCCGTACTACGACTCCTCGTGGGTGCCGGTCGCCACAGCGTTCAGCAAGTACGTCGCCGGTGACACCCAGGCGCTCGTGGACGCCGCCGCGCCCGACCTGTCGGACACCGCGGGCAACATCTCCGCGGAGAACGGCAACGCGGTCTACACCGCCGTCGAGTGCGCCGACGCCAAGTGGCCCACGAGCTGGCGGAAGTGGGACCGGGACAACACCCGGCTCCACAAGGACTACCCGTTCATGACCTGGGCCAACGCCTGGATGAACCTGCCGTGTGCCACCTGGCCCGCCAAGCAGCTGAACCCGGTCGAGGTCGGCACCCACAAGGGTCTGCCGCCCGTCCTGATCGTGCAGTCCACGCGGGACGCGGCCACTCCCTACCAGGGCGCCGTCTCGCTGCACAAGCGTTTCAAGGGCTCGCGTCTGATCACGGAGGAGGGCGCCGGCTCCCACGGCGTGACCGGCCTGGTCAACCCGTGCATCAATGAGCGGGTCGACGCCTACCTGCTGACCGGCGAGCTGGACAGCTCCGACGTCAGCTGCGCACCGCACGCCACGCCCAAGCCGTAACGGCTCGGAGCAGGCAACAAGGAAGGGGCGGCCGGAGATCTCCGGCCGCCCCTTCCGGCCT
>NZ_JBHXLV010000073.1:0-27689 GCF_042721685.1 Streptomyces sp. NPDC058459
GACCGACCCGGTCGAGGCGATCCGGGAACTCACCGGCGGCTTCGGCGCCGACGTGGTCATCGACGCGGTCGGCCGCCCGGAGACGTATCAACAGGCGTTCTACGCCCGCGACCTGGCCGGCACCGTCGTCCTCGTCGGGGTGCCCACGCCCGAGATGCGGCTCGAACTGCCCCTGCTGGACGTGTTCGGCCGCGGCGGCTCCCTCAAGTCCTCCTGGTACGGCGACTGTCTGCCCTCGCGGGACTTCCCGATGCTGATCGACCTGCACCTCCAGGGCCGCCTCCCGCTGGACACGTTCGTCACCGAGACCATCCAACTGGACCAGGTGGAGCAGGCGTTCGAGCGGATGCACCACGGTGACGTGCTGCGATCGGTGGTGGAGTTCTGATGACCGCCCGTATCGAACGCCTCGTCACCTCCGGTCAGTTCACCCTCGACGGGGGCACCTGGGACGTCGACAACAACGTGTGGATCGTCGGCGACGACCACGAGGCCGTCGTCATCGACCCGGCCCACGACGCCCAGGCCATCCTCGCGGCCGTCGGCGACCGCCGGCTCACCGCGATCGTGTGCACCCACGCGCACAACGACCATGTGAACGCCGCCCCCGCCCTGGCGGACCGCACCGGCGCCACCATCTGGCTCCACCCGGACGACCTGCCGCTGTGGCAGCTCACCCACCCCGACCGCGCGCCCGACGAGCACCTGGTCGACGGCCAGGTCCTGGAGGCCGCCGGAGCCGACCTGACCGTGCTGCACACGCCCGGCCACGCCCCCGGCGCCGTCTGCCTCTACGATTCCGGTCTCGGCGCGGTGTTCACCGGCGACACCCTCTTCCAGGGCGGTCCCGGCGCCACCGGACGGTCGTACTCGCACTTCCCGACGATCATCGACTCGATCCGGGACCGGCTGCTCGGCCTCCCGCCGGAGACCAGGGTGCTCACCGGGCACGGCGACCCGACGACGATCGGCGAGGAGTCGGGCCACCTCCAGGAGTGGATCGAGCGGGGTCACTGACCCGCACCGTCCGACCCGCACCGCCCCGGGCGGCCATCGCGGCCGTAATCTCCCTGTCGCGGTGGCCGCCCGCTGTCCTACCGTCGGCCCATGACCGATCTCACCCACCGCTTCACGGGCCACGGAGCCCTCGTCACGGGCGCGGGCCGGGGTATCGGCGCGGCCGTCGCCCGGCGCCTCGCCCAGGAGGGCGCCCAGGTCCTGGTGACCGACCAGGACGCCCCCGAGGCGGAGCACACCGCCGCCGGCCTGCGCCAACAGGGGCTCGCGGCCACGGCGTCGGTGTGCGACGTGGCCGACCGGGCCTCGGTGGAAGCGGCCGTCGCCCGCGCGGTCGACGCGTTCGGCTCGCTGGACGTGCTGGTGAACTGCGCCGCCCACTGCTCACCGGACGCGCCCACCGGCTTCGAGGACGACCCGGACGAGTCCTGGGCCCGTGATCTCGACATCACCCTCGGTGGCGTCCGCCGCTGCTGCCAGGCCGCGCTGCCCCACCTCGCCGCCTCCGGGCGCGGCGCCATCGTGAGCATCGGCTCGGTCAACGGCCTGCTGGACTTCGGCAACCACGCCTACAGCGCCGCCAAGGCCGGCCTGGGCTCCCTCACCCGCACCCTCGCCGGGCACGCCGCCGCCCGCGGGGTGCGGGTGAACCTGGTCGCACCGGGCACCGTACGCACCTCCGCCTGGGAAGGGCGGGACGCGGACCTGGACGCCGTACGCGACTGCTATCCGCTCGGCCGGGTCGGCGAGCCCGGGGACATCGCGGCGGCCGTCGCCTTCCTCGCCTCCCGGGACGCCGCCTGGATCACCGGCACCACCCTCGTCGTCGACGGCGGCCTGACCTCGGTGCACACCGGCTTCCGACGCGCGCTGGACGGGAGCCCCGGCGGGACGGGGTAGAGTTCACCGTTTCGTCACAGCATGCCGGAAACACAACCATCCGGCCGTCGAGCCGGTCTAGTAGGCCGAAAGCCCCGCAGAAGAGCGGGGCCCGACAACCCCGGGGGACCTCCCCGGGGGCCGAAGGGGAGAAGGGATGGGGCCGACCATGGGCGACATACGCAGGCGAGGGGCCGTCGTACTCGGGGTCGGCGCGCTGGTCGCGCCGCTCACCATCGCCGCCACCGCCACTCCGGCCCAGGCCGCGAGCTGCACCAGCCAGGCGGGGCCGTACCAGAAGCAGGTCGAGCGGTTCCTCGGCCGCAGGGTGGACGGCAAGCAGTCCCCGGGGGACTGCTCGGCCATCCGCGGCTTCCAGAACAAGCACGGCATCACCCCGAACATCGGCTATGCCGGGCCCGTCACCTGGGGTGTGATGGACCTCATGAACCGGCAGAAGGCCGTGGGGAGGGACCCCGACAAGGACGGCAAGTGCCCCACCGACAAGGGCCGCATCGCCTGTGTGAACCTCACCCTCCAGCTCAGCTGGGTCCAGGACGGCAGGAGGCTCGTGTACGGACCGGTCCCGGTGCGTACCGGCCGCGACAGGTACGAGACCCGCACCGGCCTGAAGAAGATCTACTGGCGTGACATCGACCACGTCTCCGACCTCTACGACGTGCCGATGCCCTACAGCCAGTTCTTCGACGGCGGGCAGGCGTTCCACTCCGTGGGTCTCAGCATGTGGAACCCGCCGGGCTCCCACGGCTGTGTGAACATGACCACGAAGGACGCGAAGAAGTACTGGTCACTGCTGAGGAACGGTGACGACGTCTTCGTCTACGGCCGCAAGCCCGGCACCTGAGAAGCGGCTGACCGGGCCGAACTCGCCTTTCCGCGCGGCTTCTTGACGTGATGAGTAACACGGTCCGAAATGCCCGAATCGTTCGTACTTATTCACGGTGGCTTCACGGGGAGCGGCATATGCTTCACACCATGTCCACCACTGCTGAAGCCTCCTGCGGGCGCTCGGCCGCGGAGGTCAACGAGGAGATCCGGGCCCTGTGGCGCCGGTCGGGCGGCATCCTGACCAGCGAGCAGCGCGCGGTGTACCAACGCCTCGTGATGGAGTGGGCCGCCGCGGCCCCCATGCCGCGCCGCTCGGTCTGACCGGACCCCGCAGCCACCGTCGTACGCCGAGAGGGCGCCCGTCACCGGGTGCCCTCCTTCGCCGCGCCCCCGCCCCGCGGGTCAGCTCCAGGTCGTGGAGTAGTACCGCTGGTACGCCTTGCGGTCCTGCTCGGCACGGATGTACCGGGTGGCGACCAGCGCGATGACGCTGCCCGCGATCACCAGCAGTCCGGGGCCGACGTTCCGGGTGTCGGTGAGCCGGGCCAGCAGGGTCTCTCCCTCCACGCCGGTCACCGGCGCCGAGAAGCCGGGCCGGGCCGCGCTCGGCGTCATGGCACCCCGGCCGGTGTCCGTGGGAGGGGTGGGGGCGGCGTTCTGCGCGGCGCCCGGGGGAGGGGTGGCGGTGATGAGCTTGACGTTCAGCGCGCTGAGAGCCTTGGTCACCGGCTGGAAGAAGGTCGTACCGCCGGTGGTGCAGTCGCCGTTGCCGCCCGAGGTGATGCCGAGCGCCACGCCCTCGGAGAACATCGGGCCGCCGCTGTCGCCGGGTTCGGCGCACACATTGGTCTCTATCAGCCCGGTGACCGTGCCCTCGGGGTAGTTCACGGTGGCGTTGAGCGCGGTCACCTGGCCGTCCCGCAGCCCGCTGGTGCTGCCGCTGCGGAACACCCGCTGGCCCACGGCCGCGTCCCCCGCCCCGGTGATCCGCACCCCCTTGCCGCCGCCCACCGCGACCACGTCGGCGCCCTCCCCGGCCTTGCCGGTGTCGTACTGGACGAGGGAGAAGTCACCGCCGGGGAAGCTGCTGTTCACCGTCGCGCCGAGCTGCCGGGTGCCCTGGCCGTCCGCGAACCAGATGGAGCCGGTCGGCCCGCAGTGTCCGGCCGTGAGGATGAAGTCCCCCTGCCCGTTGGTCACGTTGAATCCCGCGGAGCAGCGGCCGCCCGTCGACAGGATCGGCAGGGCGCCGTTGAGCCGGGTGGTGAACGTGCCCGCGGTCCGTTCCATGGTGACGAAGTCGCCTATGTGCGAGGCGACATGGGTCATCCTCTTCCAGTCACCTGAGGACACCGTGCGGTCCCCGCGCACCACGATCCGGTTGGTGCGGTAGTCCACCGCCCACGCGGTGCCCGTCACCCGGGGCGCCGAACGCAGGGCGCCGGTGGCCGACTTCAGCTCGTCCATGCTGTGCCCGACGACCTTGGCCCGCGCGCCCGCCGCGCGTACCTCGGTGGCCGCCCGTTCATCCGTCACCGCGACGACCGGACGGCCCTGGGCGTCCACCCAGTTGCCCGCCGAGCGGGTCGTGCCGAGCTTCGCCGCGAGCGCCGCCCCCTTGTCCCCCGCGGTGCCCGTCGCGCTGAACGTGGTGGCCGGCGGGGCCGGGGTCTCGCTCGCCATGGCCGCCTGCGCGACCATTCCTCCTCCCAGGAGAAGTCCGCCGACCGCCGCCAGCCGTGTCACTCGCCGGACGACCCGCCGTCGTGCGTGCCTCATGCAGACTCCCGAACCCCGAGCGCGCGCCGCCCGTACCGGCGGCACGGGGCCCTCCGGTCATGAGCGCCCCCTACAAGTACGGGAGATGGGCCGGGAGCGTTCACCCGACGGGACGAGTCCGCGGGGCCGCCCGGTCAGTTCTTGCGGGCCACCCCGCCGAACATGGCGACCTCCTCCGGCTCGCCCTCCCCGGCGCCCTCCGGACGCCAGCGGGAGCAGGACACCACGCCCGGCTCCAGCAGTTCGAGACCTTCGAAGAAGCGGGTCACGTCCTCGGGGGTGCGCTGGGTGAGCTTGGGGGTGCCGTGCTCGTTCCAGAACTTCACCGCCTCGTCCACGTCCGGCATCGACGGGCTGGTGACCGTGTGCGAGAGCACCAGGTGGCTGCCCGCCGGCAGCCGGTCCAGCAACTGCCGCACCAGGCTGTACGGGTCCTCCTCGTCGCCGATGAAGATGACCACACCGAGCAGCATCAGGGCCACCGGCTTGCTGAAGTCCAGGGTCTTCGCGGCGTGTTCGAAGATCGCGTCGACGTTGCGCAGATCCTGGTCGAGGTAGTCGGTGACGCCCTCGGGGGAACTGGTGAGCAGGGCGCGGGCGTGGGTGAGGACCAGCGGGTCGTTGTCGACGTAGACGACCCGTGTCTCCGGGGCGACGCTCTGCGCGACCTCGTGCGTGTTGTCGGCGGTGGGCAGGCCGGTGCCGATGTCCAGGAACTGCCGTATGCCGACCTCGCCGACCAGATGGCGCACGGCACGGCCCAGGAAGAGGCGGTCGTGGCGGGCGTACTCCCCGATGCCGGGGTGCAGTTGGCGGATCTGGTCGCCGGCCGCGCGGTCGACCTCGTAGTTGTCCTTGCCGCCGAGCCAGTAGTTCCAGATCCGGGCTGTGTGCGGCTGGCCGGTGTTGATGCGGGCGCGCAGCGACACGGCCACGTCGTTGGTGGCGGCCGGGTTGTCGGTCACGGGGGTCAGCTCCTGGGGGGCCTGTTGCGAGAGGTACTGGTCAAGACGCAATCTAGACGCCGGAGTTGCTTCGCGCCGCAGGTCCGCGGCATTGGGGGTGTCTGCGCGGCCCCGGCGAGGCCCTCTCGTAGACTCGGGGTCATGGACGACGCGCTTGTGTCCCGGCTCGGCTCGGGCAAGTATCTGCTGGTCACCAGCTACCGCAAAGACGGCACCACGGTGGCCACCCCGGTGTGGGTCGTCCCCGACGGCGACGCCCTCGGCGTCTGGACCACCGCCGACAGCTACAAGGTCAAGCGCATCCGCCGCCGCGCCGACGTCCTTGTGGGCCCCTGCGACGTGCGCGGCCGCCCCACCGGCGCGCAGCACCCCGCGCGGGCCGAGATCGCCGACCCCGCCACCACCGCCCGCTACCGCACCCTGATCGCCCGCAAATACGGCCTCATCGGCCGCCTGACACTCCTGGGCAGCCGACTGCGCCGGGGTCCGGAGGGCACGGTGGGCATCCGGGTGACGTTTCCGGCCTAGCGTCCGGTCAGGTCCACGCCCGGCACGCGTCGTCCAGCGGCTGGAAGACCGGCTCGCCGCGTACCGGGTCCTCGGCCGTGGAGAGGCGGACGCGGTCGCCGCTGTGGACACCGGCCGGGGGGCCCATGACACGGCCGCGTACGACGAAGCCCTCGGCGAGTTCGACGAGGGAGACATTGCGGGCGGCGGGGGTGTTGCGGTGGACGATCGTGGAGTGGCGGACCGTGCCGACGCCCTCGCTGCGTTCGGTGCGGAGGTCGCTGCCCTGGCAGACCGGACAGAGCAGCCGGTGGTACATCGCGGTGCCGCACCAGCCGCAGCGCTGGTACTCGATGGAGTTGGCGAAGCGCCCGGTGAGGAGGCCCGCCGAGCCTGCCACCGGCTGGGCCGTTCCCGCTGAGTGGTGGTACACGCTCGTCAACTCCCCGCACCGGGCCGGAATCCGCTCGTGCCCGGTGCCGTGCCACCGTGCACGAGCGACAGCATATGGCACTCAGTGTCACCAGTAAAGGCACTGCGTACCCTGAATTATCGGTCCTCGTCCTGTGCCGCCTCGAACTTCCGCACCACCTGCCAGAGCGGGGTGTCCCGGCGGGCGACCAGCACCACCACGTCGCCGGGTCGCGGGGACTCGGGAGGGAAGGGGGAGCGGGCGGACCGGGCCGGCGCGTCGGCGAACGCGGTCTGTACGCAGCCCAGCGCGTGGTCCACGGCCGCCTCCGCGTCCCCCTTGCCGTCCGAACGCAGCCAGGAGCGCAGGGCGTTGTTGTGCGCGGCGACCACCGCGGCCGCGATCACGTCCGCCCGCAGCGTGCCGTCCGTCCGCCCGGCGAACCGGCCCCGCAGATACGCGGCGAGCGCGCGCTCGTAGCGCCACACCACCGACAGCTCGTACGCCCGCAGCCCCGGCACCCGGCGCGTCAGGCGGTAGCGCTGGACCGAGAACGCCGGGTTCTCCGCGTACATGCGCAGCACCAGCCGCGCCGCGTCGCACACCCGCAACACCGGCTCCCCGTCGCTCTCACCCGCCGCCAGGAACGCGGTCATGTCGGCCAGGCAGCCCTCGTGGTCGGGGAAGACCACATCCTCCTTGGACGGGAAGTAGCGGAAGAACGACCGCCGTCCGACCTCCGCCAGTGCCACGATGTCGTCCACCGTGGTCTGCTCGTAGCCGCGCTCCAGGAAGAGCTGGAAGGCGGCCGCCACCAGGGCGTCGCGCATCGGCGGCTTCGCGGGCGGCGCCGCACTGCTGGTGCTCATGGACGGGAAAGTAGCATTCGGGGGCCGCGTATGGCACTGAGTGCAGGCGGCATGGTACTGGGAGGGTACCGAGTGTCCCGTACGGGCCCGGCGATCTTCGTCCCAGGTCCGCGACGTAACCTTTCTCCACCCTGTCGCCACCCGGCCCCGTACGAGGAGATCCCGTATGCCCTCCGCCCGCCCCCGCCTGCTCTACGTCACCGACCTGGCGTACCCGGCCCGAGGGCGCCGCTACGGCGACGAGGACGTCTTCCTCACCTCCCGGCTGCGCGCCCACTTCGACCTCGCCCTGTGCCACCCGATGGACGCGGCCGCGCTGATGGAGGGCTTCGACGCCGTCGTGGTCCGCAACAGCGGCCCGGTGCTGGGCTACCGGACCGAGTACGAGGCGTTCCGCGCCCGCGCGCTCGAGACGGGCACCCGCGTCTACAACCCGCTGACCGGCAAGGCCGACATGGCGGGCAAGCGGTATCTGCTCGACCTCACCGAGGCCGGACTCCCCGTCATCCCCACCGTCGACCGCGCCGAGGACCTGCACCGGCTGCCCGCCGCCGACCGGTACGTGGTCAAGCCTACCTACGGCGCGGACTCCCTCGGTCTGCGCACGGTCCCCGCCGCCCGCGCCGCCGAGGCCCCCGTCGCGGACGGCTCGGTACTGGTCCAGCCGCACATCGACTTCGTGCACGAGGTGTCCTTCTACTTCGTGGACGACGACTTCCAGTACGCCCTCTACGCCCCCGACCCCCGTGACCGCTGGGCCCTGAAGCCGTACCGGGCGACCGCCGCCGACCTGGAGTTCGCGCGCGGCTTCATCGACTGGAACGCGCTGGGCCACGGCATCCAGCGGGTCGACGCGTGCCGCACCCTTGAGGGCGACCTGCTCCTGGTCGAGCTGGAGGACCTCAACCCCTACCTCTCCCTGGACATCCTGACCGAGGAGGACCAGGACGCGTTCGTGGGCACCCTCACGGCATCCCTCAGCCGCTTCGTGCTGACGGGGGCCCCGGCTCCGGCGTGACGGGGGCACACTGAGCGGCACCGCCCGCTGAACGGCACCGCCCGGCGCTCCGCATCCCCCCGCGAGGGACGGAAGGAGAGCAGCGTGCCGACACCCCCCGATCCCGAACGCCCGCGCCCCGCCCGGGTCGTGGAACAGGGCGACTCCGGCCCCGAGGTGACCGACCTGCGCAGCCGCCTGCTCCGTATCCCCGACGTCTTCCGCGACGGCTCCGCCACCGGCGACTACGCCCCCCGACTCACCGCGGCCGTCGCCCGGTTCCAGCTCTGGTACGGCATCCGGGGCGACGACACCGGTGTCTACGGCGACGACACCCGGCGCGCGCTGGAGTCCCGCACCGGCGTGGACTGAACCTCAGTCCTGCGGCAGCCGGATGTCCACCACGCAGACGTCGTCGCGGTGTTCGTCCACCAGCATCGTGCCGAGCAGGGTGTCCAGGCTGTCCTCGCCGTGCGTGCGGACCATGTCGGCGAGACGGGCGAACCCCGCGTGGACGTCCTCGCCGGGGCGTTCCACCAGACCGTCGGTGTACAGCAGCAGCCGGTCGCCGGGCTCCAGCCGGGCCTCGGCCGCCTCGAAGACCGGGGTCGCGCTCGCGCCGAGCAGCATGCCGACCGGCCGGACGAGGAAGCGGGCAGTGCTCCCGCGCACCAGCAGCGGCGGCGGGTGGCCGGCCTGGGCCCAGGCCAGTACGCGCGTCGTGGGATCGTAGCGGGCGAGGACCATGGTCGCGGTGGAGCGGCCGTCCCGTGAGTGCAGCAGCAGCGTATTCAGCCGGGTGAGCGCGCTGGTGAGCGAGGAGCCCGTGCCCACCATGCCCTTCGCGGTGAACCGGAGTTGAGCCATCGTGGCCACCGCCCCGATGCCGTGCCCCGCCACGTCGCCCACCACGAACAGCCCGGCGTCGTCGGAGAGTTCGACGGCGCTGAACCAGTCGCCGCCGACCTGGATGCCCGACTGGCCGGGGAGATAGGCCACTTCGACCCGCAGTCCGGCCAGCCGCACCGGTCCGGCCGGCAGCGGCAGCAGCGCGTGCTGCAGCCGGTCGGCCAGCGCCCGCTCGGCCTGGAGCACCCCGCGCTGGAGCAGCATCGCCCGCTCGCTCTCCACCAGCGCGAGTTCGGCACTGCGCTGGGCGGTGAGATCCTGCACGAACCCGTGCACCTCGGCGGGTGTCCCGTCCGGCTCGGTCACCGCCTCCGCGACGATCCGCAGATGCCGTACCCCGCCCGGCGCGCCGATGCGGAAGGGCACGTCGAAGGGGCGTCCGTGGACCACGAGTCCGGTGATCGCGGTCCGCAGCGGACCCGCGTCCCCGGGCGTCACCAGCTCGGGCAGCTCCGCGAGCGGCACCGGTCCGCGCGCCGCGTTCAGACCGAGCACGGCGTACGTCTGCGCCGACCAGGAGGTCTCCCCGGTGACCAGGTTCCAGTTGGCCCAGCCCAGATTGCCCAGCCGCTGCACGTCCCACAGCCGCTGCGCCTGGCGGTCCACCGGGTCCAGCCGCAGCCAGGTCACCAGCAGCCCGTCGTCCAGCGGCGCGGCCCGTACCGCGTACGTGGCGGTCAGCGGCACCCCGTCCACCGTGTCCTGGTAGGCGAACGGCGCGCTCTCGAAGGGCACTCCGCTGGTCAGCGCCGTCAGATAGCCGTGCCACAACTGCTCGCCCGCGACCGTGGGATAGCTCTCCAGGATGCGCCGGCCGAGCATCTCGCGTCCGGTGTTGCCGAAGACGTCGACCGCCTCCGGGCTCGCCGCCTCGATGCGGTAGTCCTCGACCGCGCCGGAGGCGGCGCGCAGCGGGCGCAGCAGGATCGCCGCGCCCGGCAGCGCGTCGAGCACCGTCTGCACGGACCGGGTGACCGCGCCCGCCTCGCCGTCCCCCGCCGCGTCGAAGGCGCGCAGCCGTCCCGCGCACAACCGGGCCGCCGCCAGCAGCAGGTGACGTTCCCGTGGCTCGAACCGGCCTTCCTGGGTGCGCAGTACGCCGAGCGCCACGGCGGACCCGTGCCCGGCCGGCACCGGCAGCCAGGCCCGCGACAGCCACCGGTCGGGCGGGTCCCCGAGCAGGTACCGCCGCCGGTCCGCCGTCAGGTCCTCCAGCCAGCACGGCTCTCCGGTGCGCAGGCAGTCCAGCGGGGCCAGCCTGCTCAGCGGCGGCATGCGGTGCCAGCGCCCGGCGAGGGCGGCGTCGATGCCCGCGTACCCGATGAGTTCGAGACCGTCCCCGGGCAGCCGCTGGTACAGCAGTACGGCGTCGGCGGCCGCGTCGGGACCCAGGTGGCGCAGCAGGTACCCGGCCAGCTCCTGCGGCGAGCCGACCCGCACCAGGTCCCGGCCCAGGTCGCCCAGGACGTCCGCGAGGTCGCCGGGCGCGGTGGGCGCCGGCTGCCGGGAGACGGCGGACCCGGGCTCAGGCAGGCCGCCCCGCTCCTCGTCCGGGGCCGGCTTCGGGGGTTCCAGCGCGCCCAGGGTGAGCCAGCACTCCTCGATGAGGGTGCGGCGGCCCGCCTCGGCGCGGGCGAGCAGTTCCTCGTGGGCGGCGTCGACGGACCGGCCGGTCAGGGCCATCAACGCGCCCTTGGCGCGCTCCAGCACCGCCGAGGAGGCGGCGAGGTCGCGCAGCCGCTCCATCTCGGCGCGTTGCCTGGCCACCACTTTCGCCAGCGCCGCGACATCGGCGCCGAAGCCGGGGTCCACGGAGGAGGTGGGCTCGCTCGTCACGCGATGAGCATGGCACACCCGGGCCGTCCGCTCAGGTGTCCGGCACAGCCGTTCCCATCGGGCCGGGCGAGGGCCGGACGAGGCAGGTCAGCGGCCGGTGCCACGGGCGCCAAGCGCCTCGGCGACGGCGCGGACACTGCGGGCGATGTGCTGGAGCTGGAGCAGTTCGGCGGCGTACAGCTTGATGGTGTGTTCGATGACCGACTCGGGCAGTCCGAGCATCGGCAGTTCGGCCCGCGCGGTCTGCAGCGCGGTGCGCGCCACCCGGATCTCCTGCTGGACCTGTAGGCCGGCGTGCCGGGCGAGCAGCACAGGGTGCCGGATCAGCGCCGGATAGCTGGCATAGCGTGCCGGGATCAGCTCGCGCAGCCATTTGGCCGCCGAGCGTTCCCAGTCGTAGCTGCCCGGGTGCTTGACCTGGCAGGGCCAGTCGGGGCTGACACGCGTGGTGGTGATCTGCATGCTCATCGCTTCCGGTGTGCCTCGTCGTCGGGGAGGGTGGTCCGACGGGTGGGGGCGGCCCTGGCCCGGACGGGCCGGGCGGAACCGCCACGGAACCTGTGAGCAGTATTTATATATGCCAACCGCTTTTCAAGACGGATGAAAACATTCATCCGCGCTCGCGGCGGGAAAACGCCGCGCCGGATCACTCCCGCAGGAAGAACTGCTGCTGGTCCGCGACCTGCTCGTACTTCTCCAGGCGGCCCTGGGCGCGGTCCGGGTCGGCGTCGGTCATGGCCTGGAGCAGCGCGGCGGCCAGCAGGCCCGGAGCGGCGTAGGAGTCGAAGACCAGCCGGGAGCCGGTGCCGGTGGCGAAGGTGACGTCGGCCTCCTCCGCGAGCGGCCCCAGCGCCAGATCGGTGACCAGCGCGACCTTCAGCCCCGCCTCCCGCGCCACCCGCAGCGCCGCGAGCGTCTCCTGCGCGTGCCGGGGCATGGCGAACGCCAGCACCCAGCTCCCGCCCGCCTCACGGGACTGCAGCAGCGCGTCGCACGCCACGCTGCCGCCCCGCGTCACCAGCCGCACATCGGGGTGGATACGCCGGGCCGCGTAGCCGAAGTACTCCGCCAGCGACCCCGAGATGCGCAGCCCCAGCACCGTCAGCGGGGTGGACCGGGACAGCTCGCGGCCCACCCGGACCACGCGCTCCGGGTCGGCCAGGTCGCGGCGCAGATGCTCCAGGTTCTGGATCTCCGCGTCCACCGCCGCCTGCAGCTCGTTCGCCCGGTCCTCCTCGCCCTGACCGCCCGCCAGCGCGCCCAGCGCGATCGACTGGAGCCGCTCCCGCAGCGCCGGATACCCGCTGAAGCCCACGGCTGCCGCGAACCGGGTCACCGAGGGCTGGCTTACCCCGGCCCGGTCGGCCAGCTCGGTGATGGACAGGAACGCGGCCTCGGTGAGGTGCTCTATGAGGTACCGCGCCACCCGGCGCTGTCCCGGGGAGAGCCGGGGGCCGTCGAAGAGCGCCCGCAGCTCGGAGGTCGGCGCTGCCCCGGCGCCCGTGGCGGACCCGCCCGAGGTGATCGCTGATGCCTGGGCGCGCGCCTGTTGCGGCGAGGGCGCCGGACCGTCGACTTTGTCTCCCACGACGAATCAACATAGCTCACCGGCCCAGCCCCGCCGGTGTGTTGATCCCTTAGGTCAGCGCTCGTACAGCGTGATCGAGTGCCCCACCTCGCCGACCGGACGGCTCGTGCGGATCAGCTCCGCCAGCCGCCCCCGCGCCTTGGCGACGGCCGAGTCCGACACCACCAGCAGCCCCCGCACCCGCTCCGGCGGCACCGTACGGGGATCAGCCGCGCGGATGCCGTAGTACGACGGGACACCGCTGCCCTTGTACACCAGCCACACCCGCTCGCCCGGATACCGCTCCCGCAGCCGGTCCGCGAGCGCGCCCAGATCCTGGCCCCAGTCCACGTTGGAGTCGTGCAGCAGCCGGTGCGTCCGCGCCGGTCCGCCGAACGCCTCGTTGGCGTACGGGAGGTAGTACGGGAACGTCCGCAGCGAACTCACCGCCACCCACAGCACCAGTACCCCGGCCAGCGGCCCCGCCCACCGGCGCCGCCACAGCGTGACGCACCCCCCGGCCATCGCCAGGAACACCGGCACGAACAGCGCGTACCGGGTGCCGAAGTCCCGCGCACCCGTCATCGCCACCGCCAGCAGCAGGGCCGGCGGCAGCAGCAGATACGGGGCCGCCGGACGCAGCCGGGGCACCGCAAGGACGGTCACCGCGCCGGCCGTACCCAGGGCCAGCAGTCCGAGCGGGGTCTTCACCAGCAGCGCCACCGGCAGGTAGTACCAGAGAGCGCCCGTGTACACCCGGCCGAAGAGGAAGCCCTCCCACGGGTAGTACTCCAGCGCGAACTGCGTCCGCAGCCCGGCCCCGTACGCGGGCGGCAGCGGCAGCAGACCGCTCACCAGCGCCCGCTTCCCCGCCAGCGGCGGGACCTGCTCGGCCGGCGCGAAGCCCAGCCGGGGATCGACCACCAGATACGCGGTCCAGACGACGGCCACCGCCACCACCAGCACCGTGCCCGCGCCCGCGAGCGCCGACAGCACCCGGTGCCGCCGCCCGGTGCCGGCCCGCGCGTGCCACACCGACCAGGCGGCCAGCAGCATCAGCAGCGGGATCGCGGGCAGCGCGCTCATCTTGGTGGCCGCCGCCGCGCCCAGCGCCGCCCCGGCGAGCGGTACGTACAGCCGGGGCCGGTCCCGCGCCCGCCAGGCCAGCCAGACCGAGGTCAGCAGGAAGGCCGTCAGGGGAAGGTCCAGCGTCGCGAGCGAGCCGTGCGCGATCACATCGGGGGAGAAGGCGTACAGCGCGAGCGCCACCAGAGCGGCCGTCCTCCCCGCCAGATCCCGTGCGAAGGCGAACACCACCAGCCCGCCGAGCAGCGTCAGCGCGATCACCGGAAGCCGCGCCCACAGCATCAGCCGCCAGGGGTCGTTCCCCGACTCGTACAGCAGGTGCCGGCCCGCGTCGCCCTGGGTGCCCGGGAAGTCCGGGTCGTAGCGCGGGTCCGCGACCGCGACCCCGGCCGCGATCAGCAGTTTGCCGAGGGGCGGGTGCTCGGGGTTGTAGCGCAGCCGGTGCTCGTGGAGGTAGTCGGTGGCCGTGACCACGTACACCGGCTCGTCGATGGTGGGCGTCTGGCGGACGGCCGTGGTGACCATCGCCGCCGCCAGCTGGCCCAGGAGCAGTACCACGAGCAGCACCACGAGCTGCCGCGCCGGCCACCGGCGGGCCCGGGTGCGGGGGAGCGGTGGTGCGGGGGGTGCCGGTGCGTGGATCGTCCCGGTCCCGTGCGCTTCGCTCGCCATCATCCGCCCCACGGTGGCACGGGCCGCGCCGGTCCTGGCGGCGGTCGGCCCCGGGCAGGGCCGTGTCCGCGCACCGTTCCCGGGACCGGCGGTGCCACCACCCCGCCGGTCCTCTCGGCGGACTCTCCGCCGTTCACCCACGGATACGGCCCCGGGCCCGCGCCGGTTCAGCCCCGGCCCGGCAGGGGCAGCACGGAGGCCGGTAGCACCAGGTCCGCGCGGTCCCGGGTGGTGGCGATCAGGTCGGCGTTGCGCTGGTCGGTGCCCAGCACCCAGGCCACCGCAGCCGTGTGCTCCTTGCCGAACTCCACATGCCGGGCCACCAGCCGCCGCACCCGCTCCGGCTCGTCGACCTCGCAGTACCAGACCTCGTCCAGCAGCGGCCGTACCCCGGCCCATGAACCCTCTTGCAGCAGAAGGTAGTTGCCCTCGGTCACCACCAGCCGGGCCGACGGCGGCACCGGGATCGAGCCCGCCACCGGCTGCTCCAGGTCCCGCTCGAAGGCGGGCGCGTACACCACCTCGTCCGCGTCGGCGGGCGTCTCGCGCAGCCGCCGCAGCAGCGCCGCGTACCCGGCCGCGTCGAAGGTGTCCGGGGCGCCCTTGCGGTCCCGGCGGCCCAGCCGGTCCAACTCGGCGTCGGCCAGATGGAAGCCGTCCATCGGCACGTGCGCCACCCAGGGCGGGCCGTCCGCGTTCAGGGCGCGTACCAGGTGGCCGGCGAGGGTCGTCTTGCCCGCGCCCGGACCGCCCGCGACGCCGAGGACCGCGCGCCGGCCGTCCCGGACCAGGCCGCGGGCGCGGAGGAGAAGATCGTCGAAGGTCGGCGGCATGCGGCAGAGTGTGCCACCGGGCGTGCGCGGCGCGGTCGCCCGAGCGCCTCTTTTCCTCCCCGGCGGGCGTGATCGCCGCGCCCGATACGGGGAAGGGAGGACGGTATGACTCAGCTCGGACTGCCCGACACCATCCAGGCGTGCCTGTTCGACCTCGACGGCGTGGTCACCAAGACGGCCGTCGTGCACGCCGCCGCCTGGAAGGAGACCTTCGACGCCTTCCTCCGCGACCACGAGGGCCCGGACGCGCGGCCGTTCGACGAGGTCGCCGACTACGACGAGTACGTGGACGGCCGCCCCCGCGCCGACGGCGTCCGCTCCTTCCTCGCGTCCCGAGGCATCGAACTCCCCGAGGGCGCTCCCGACGACCCGCCCGACGCCGGCACCGTGCAGGGTCTGGGCAACCGCAAGAACGCACTCCTCCTGGAGAAGATCCGCACCGACGGCGTCGAGGCGTACGAGGGCACGCTGCGCTACCTCGCCGCCGTACGCGCGGGGGGCCTGGCCACGGCCATCGTGTCCTCCAGCGCCAACTGCCAGGACGTGCTCCGCTCGATCGGCGCCGAGGACCTCTTCGACGTACGGATCGACGGTGTGGTGGCCGCCGAACGCCACCTGCCGGGCAAGCCCCAGCCCGACACCTTCCTGGCCGCCGCGAAGGATCTGGGCGTGCCCCCGGAACGGGCCGCCGTCTATGAGGACGCGCTCGCCGGGATGGACGCGGGCCGCGCCGGAGGCTTCGGTTACGTGGTCGGGCTCGACCGCACGGGGCAGGCCGACGCGCTGTACGCGCACGGCGCGCATATCGTCGTGAATGACCTCGCCGAGCTGGGAGGGAATCAGTGATCACTGAGCGGTCGTACACGGTCGAGCCCTGGCTGGTGCGTGAGACGGACCTCGATCTCGACGTGCTCGCCCAGAGCGAGTCGGTCTTCGCGCTGTCCAACGGGCATGTCGGCTGGCGCGGCAACCTCGACGAGGGCGAGCCGCACGGCCTGCCCGGCAGCTATCTCAACGGCGTGCACGAGGTGCACCCGCTGCCCTACGCGGAGGCCGGGTACGGCTATCCGGAGTCCGGGCAGAGCGTCATCGACGTCACCAACGGCAAGATCCTCCGCCTGCTGGTGGACGACGAACCCTTCGACCTGCGCTACGGCCGCCTGATCTCCCACGAACGCGTCCTCGACATGCGGCGCGGGGTGCTGGAACGCACCTGCGAGTGGACCTCGCCGGCCGGCTCCACGGTCCGGGTGCGCTCCACCCGGCTGGTCTCGCTCACCCAGCGCGCGGTGGCCGCCATCGCCTACGAGGTGGAGGCCGTGGGCCGCCCCAGCCGGGTAGTGATCCAGTCCGAGCTGGTCGCCAACGAGAGCCTGCCGGAATCCAACGGCGACCCACGCGCCGCGATGACCCCGCGCTCCCCGCTGGAGCAGGAGGACGGCTTCGCCTCCGGGGAGCGGCTGCGGCTGGTGCACCGCACCAAGCGCAGCGGCCTCAGGGTCGCGGTCGCCGCCGACCACGTCGTCACCGGGCCCGGCCGCACCACCAGCCGCAGCGAGAGCGGCACGGACGTCGCCCGGCTCACCGTCACCTCCGTGCTGGAGCCGGGGCACACCCTGCGGGTGGAGAAGCTGGTCGCGCACGGCTGGTCCGGCACCCGCTCGCTGCCCGCCATGGCCGACCAGGTGGACGCGGCCCTCGCCGCCGCCTCCCACGACGGCTGGGAAGGGCTGCTGGCCGACCAGCGCGAGGCCCTCGCCGACTTCTGGGCGCGCGCCGACGTCGAGGTGCACGGCGACGAGGAGATCCAGCAGGCCGTACGCTTCGCCCTGTTCCACGTCTTCCAGGCCGGCGCCCGCGCCGAGCAGCGCGCCATCCCCGCCAAGGGCCTCACCGGCTCCGGCTACGACGGGCACGCCTTCTGGGACACCGAGATGTTCGTGCTGCCGCTGCTCACCCACACCGCCCCGCGCGCCGTCGCCGAGGCGCTGCGCTGGCGCCACAACACCCTGGACGCCGCCCGGGAGCGCGCGGCCCAGCTGGGACTGGGCGGCGCAGCCTTCCCCTGGCGCACCATCGAGGGCTCGGAGGGTTCGGCGTACTGGCCCGCGGGCACCGCCGCCTTCCATGTGAACGCCGGCATCGCCGACGCGGTCGTCCGCTACGTCGAGGCCACCGGCGACCTCCGCTTCGAACGCGAGGTGGGCCTGGAACTGCTGGTGGAGACCGCCCGGCTGTGGCGCTCACTGGGCCACCACGACCACCGGGGCGCCTTCCACATCGACGGCGTGACCGGGCCCGACGAGTACAGCGCGGTCGCCGACGACAACACCTACACCAACCTGATGGCCCGGCAGAACCTGATCGCCGCCGCCGACGCCGTGGAACGCTACCCCGACGAGGCGGCGCACCTCGGCGCGGACGAGGAGGAGAGCGCGGCCTGGCGGGACGCTGCCGAGGCGATGAACATCCCCTACAACGACGAACTCGGCGTCCACGAGCAGAACGCCGGCTTCACCCGCTACCAGCGCTGGGACTTCGCCGGGACCGAGCCGGAGCACTACCCCCTGCTGCTGAACTACCCGTACTTCGACCTCTACCGCAAACAGGTCGTCAAACAGGCCGACCTGGTCCTGGCGATGTACACCTGCGCGTCCTACTTCGACGACGAACAGGTCGCCCGGAACTTCGCCTACTACGAGCCGCTCACCGTCCGCGACTCCTCCCTGTCGGCCTGCTGCCAGGCCGTCATCGCCGCCCAGGCGGGCCATCTGCGGCTCGCCTACGCCTACACCACCGAGGCGGCGCTGATGGACCTGCACGACCTGGAGCACAACACCCGCGACGGACTGCACATCGCCTCGCTGGCCGGGACCTGGATGGCGCTGGTCGCCGGGTTCGGCGGCATGCGGCGGGTGCTGGAGGGCCCGGCCGGGATGAGCTTCGCGCCCCGGCTGCCTGAGCGGTTGCGCCGGCTCGCCTTCCATCTCCAGTTCCGGGGGCGCAGGCTGCGCGTGGAGATCGCCGGGGACAAGACGACGTACACACTGCTCGAAGGGCCGCCGCTGATCATCGAGCACCACGGGGAGACCGTGATGCTGGAGGCCGACGAGCCCGCCGTGCGGACCGTGCCGCCGCTCACCCCGCGCCCCACCCCGGAGCAGCCGCCGCACCGGGTGCCGAAGGGGCTCTGAGGCCGCCGGCCACCCCGTCGTCCGCTCGCCGCGCGCCCGGCCACCGCCGGATGGCCGTACGAGGGCGGCGGGGGAGGTGGTTCCGCGTTAGTTTGACCTTGATCCCGTCGTGGCGTCCGGTTTCCCCGGGCGTCGGCGACGGGTGCTTCCGTGAAGGGGGAGGGGTGCCGATGACCCAGGACGCTCCCGAAGTGCTCCCCGTTCCGGCCGGCCGTCCGGCTACGCGCGTGCGAGGTCTCGTCTGGCAGGTGGGCCTGCTGGTCTGCGTCCTGCTCGTCCTCGCCTACCTCACCCAGCGGTACTGGCCCACCGTGCGCGGTGGCGCGGTGCGGCTCACCGAGGCCGACCGGGGCTGGCTCTCGGTCGGGGCGGTCGCCGCCGTGGGCACCTGGGCGGCCTCCGCGCTCGCCCAGCAGGGGGCGGTCGTCGAGCGGCTGCCCGGTGCCCGGCTGGTCGCGGCGCAGTTCGCCGCCTGCGCCGCCAACCATCTGCTGCCCGCCGGGATCGGCGCCGGAGCGGTGAACCTGCGGTTCCTGCTGCGCTGCGGGCTCCCCATGGGCCGCTCCGCCGGCGCGCTGGCCGTCAAGGGCGGCGCCCAGGGAGTGGCCAGACTGGCGCTGATCGCCCTCCTGGTGCCGTTCTGTCCGGGGCTGCTGCGCGTACCCGGACTGCCCCTGGTCTGGCTTCTGGGCGCGCTGGGCGGAGCCGTGCTCGTCGTGGCGGTCGCCGCCGGGCCGCTCCGGCCGCGCTGCCGCCGTGCGCTGACCGCCCTGCTGGCCGATGTCCGTGCCGTGCACATCCGGCCGGCGCGCGCCGTCGCCCTGTGGGGCGGGTCCCTGGCCTTCGCCGCGCTGCACTGCGGGGTGCTCGCCGCCGTGGCGCGTGCCGTCGCGCTGCCGCTGCCCGCGCCCGAGGTGGCCCTGCTCTACCTCGCCGCGAGCAGTGCGGCCGCCCTGCTGCCCACGCCGGGCGGGCTCGGCTCACTGGACGCGGCGCTCGTCCTCGCGCTGACCACATCCGGCGCTCCCGCCGCGACGGCCGCGTCCGCCGTGCTCGGCTACCGCATGCTGACCGTCTGGCTGCCCCTGCCGCCCGGCCTGCTCACCCTCGCCGTACTGCTGCGCCGCAAGGCGCTGTGACGGCGCTCCCCCGGGGATGCCCGCAGGCGTTCTTCAGGGCAGCAGCTTCTCGACCGCCGCCGAGCCCTCCGTCTCCAGCTTGCGGCGGGCCCAGTCCAGACTCTTAGGAGTGACGTCCCTGCCCGCCGCCATCACCAGGTCCTCCGGGGTGATGTCGCCCGCCGGGGCGGTGTGCAGCAGGGCGTCGGGGGTGCAGTGGTCGTCGACCGACCGGGACTCTTCGGGCGTGGAACTCGACATGATGCCTCCTCCTCGGTCCGGATGGGCGCATCCGTGCCGGTGCCGCCGAACGGGGCACACTCTCACCATCGGCCGCCGGACGCCCGCGCGCATCCCGGGGGACCTACGCTGGATGGGCAGCCGCACACCAGCACGGGAGGCCGCGACGATGGCCGAGACGCCCTTCCAGCAGGAGACCCGGCAGAGCCGCCGCTATCTGCCGATCGCCGAGCACGGCCTCATCGGGGACCTGCGCAGCGTGGCCCTCGTCGGCAGCGACGGCACCATCGACTGGTACTGCTCGCCCTCCTTCGACGCCCCCAGCGTGTTCGCCGCCCTGCTGGACGCCGAGCGCGGCGGCCGCTTCGAGCTGGCCGCCTCCGTCCCCGCGCACACCAAGCAGTTCTACTTCCCCGACACCAACGTGCTGATCACCCGCTTCTTCACCGAGGAGGGCGTCGGCGAGGTGCAGGACTTCATGCCGGTCGGCGCCGCACGGCCCGGCGAGGAGGCCCGGCACCGGCTGATCCGCCGCGTGGTCTGCGTACGCGGCACCGTGCCCTTCCGGGCACTGGTCGCCCCCCGCTTCGGCTACGCCGCCGAACCCCACACCGTGCGCGAGGAGGAGGACCGGCTGCTGTTCGACGCCGGGGACCACTCCCTCGCGCTCACCGCGACCGTGGCCATGGAGTGCGACGAGCGGGACGCGCGGGCCGAGTTCAAGCTCGGCGAGGGCGAGACCGCCGTGTTCGCCCTGGACCAGGCGGGCGGCGAGATCGCCCCGCGCGGCTGCGCGCACGCCGAGGCCGAGGACGAGTTCAACGCCACCGTCGACTACTGGCGCCGCTGGCTCGCCCAGTCCCGCTACCGGGGCCGCTGGCGCGAGATGGTGCACCGCTCCGCCCTCACCCTGAAGCTGCTCACCTACGCCCCCACCGGCGCCATCGTCGCCGCCCCCACCACCAGCCTGCCCGAACAGCTCGGCGGCGAGCGCAACTGGGACTACCGCTACGTCTGGGTCCGCGACGCCGCCTTCGCCGTGTACGCCCTGCTCCGCCTCGGCTTCACCGGCGAGGCGGAGGCGTTCATGTGCTTCCTCACCACGCACATCAGCCCCGGCGACGGCGCTACCGAGGGCCCGCTCCAGATCATGTACGGCATCGACGGCCGCACCGAGCTGCCCGAGTACGAACTCCCGCACCTGGAGGGCTACCTGGCCTCGGCCCCGGTCCGCGTCGGCAACGCCGCCGCCCCGCAGCTCCAACTCGACATCTACGGCGCCCTGATCGACTCCATCTACCTCTACGACAAATGGGCCCAGCCCATCTCCAGCGGCCAGTGGGACGACGTGTGCCAACTGGTCACCTGGGTGTGCGACCACTGGGACCAGCCCGACGAGGGTGTCTGGGAGACCCGGGGCGGCCGCAAGCCCTTCCTGTACTCCCGGCTGATGTGCTGGGTCGCCATCGAGCGCGCCATCCGCCTCGCCAACCGCCGCGGCCTGCCCGCCGACCTGCCCCGCTGGCGCGGCGCCCGGGACGACATCTACCGCCGCATCATGGACCGCGGCTGGTCCGAGGAGCGGGGCGCCTTCACCCAGTGCGAGGACAGCGACGTACTCGACGCGTCCGTGCTGATGATGCCGCTGGCCAAGTTCATCGCGCCGACCGACCCCAAGTGGCTCTCCACCCTCGACGCCCTCACCGAGGACCTGGTCTCCGACTCCCTCGTCTACCGCTACGACCCCGAGGCCAGTCCCGACGGCCTGCGCGGCGACGAGGGCACGTTCTCCATCTGCTCCTTCTGGTACGTCGAGGCCCTGGTCCGCGCCGGCCGCGTCGACGAAGCCCGCCTCGCCTTCGAGAAGATGCTCACCTATGCCAACCATCTCGGCCTGTACGCCGAAGAGATAGGCCGCACCGGCGAACAACAGGGCAACTTCCCCCAGGCGTTCACCCACCTCTCCCTCATCAGCGCGGCCTTCAACCTGGACAAGGCACTGGGCTGAGCCGCCCCGCCGTCAGGCGAACCGCGAACTCGGCACCGGACCCGGCGAGCTGAGCCGTGCGCGGGGGCCCTGTAGCCATGTGCCGCGCACGGCGGCCGCGAACGCGGTGAACACCTCGTCGGAGTCGTCGGGACCCTCGCCGTCGCCTGCATCGGCCGCGAGATCCTGCGTACCGGCCACGATCAGGGCCGCCAGCTCCTGCTCCGGGCGGTCGTCCGCCGCGCCGCGCTCGACACCACCGTCCGCGCCCTGCCGGAGCTGAGCGCCCCAGGGGGCCGTCACGACCTGGTGCAGCAGGGTCACGCTGTCCGCCGCGACGACGGGCGGGTCGGTCCAGCAGCTCGCGTGCTCGTGCAGCACCTGCCCCGGCGCCCGCTCCAGCAGCTGCCCGAGGATCTCCGGGCCGTCCTCGTGCTCGGCCAGCGCGTTCAGGTCGTACGCCACCACCACCGTGTCCTGCCGGCCGGGTGCGAACGGCTCCGCCGGGAGGGCCAGGACCTCCGCCGCGGCGAGGCCCAGGACGCGGGAGTCGCGGTCCGGCAGCAGCGACACCGACCGGGGCCGCACACCGGTGGCCGCCAGCAGGGTCCGCAGCCGCAGCAGGCCGCGCAGGCACAGCGTCTTCTCGTCCTGGAGGAAGGCGTAGCGGCCGGTCATGCCCGCGTCGAAACCGTACGGGGAGAGTGTGCCAAGGACGGTGCCGCCCAGCACGTACTGCCAGCCGCGCAGGTCGCTCAGGTCAAGCGGGCCCGCCTGCTCAGCGTCCGCCGCGCGCCGCAGCATCAGGTTCTGCCGGTCCCGCGTGGGCTGCCACGTCTGGTCCTCGGGGTCGTTCAGCGGCGCGTGGTGGCGCCGGGCCGCCGCCAGGTCGCCCGCCATGAGGCTGTTGAACACGAGCAGATAGCGGTCCGGCCACTCGGCGAACCGGTCCTCGTACCGGGCGAGTTCGCCGGCCGCCTCACGGTGGCGCCCCTCATCCTCGTACGCCGAGACCAGCTCGCGCAGGATGCCGAGGGAATCCGGGGCTGCGCCGAGCGCGACGCGCAGGGCGGGAATCGCGAGGAACGGGACGCCGCGCTCGATGCAGGCGTACCCGAAGCCGAACAGGGCGCGCGGCTCCCCGGAACCAGCGGCGAGGGTGGACGCGGCCGTGGCCAGGTCGGTGAAGTCGGCCGCCCTGGCGGCCCGTTCGACGACGAGGGCCATCTCGGCGAGCGGCGCCTCCTCGGCAGCACCGCGCAGCAGCCGGAGGGCGCCGGGGACGTCCGAGGAGTCCAGCGCCTCCCAAGCCTTCTGCAGATCCGGGGAGTTGGGACGGCGGCGCTTCCTGCGGGAGAACATGGACGTGATCATGTCTCCCACCAGCGGCCCGGTACAAGGCATTTGTGCGACGCGACGCTACGGCAGTGGCTGGTCCGCCCAGATGATCTTGCCGTGCGGGGTGTAGCGGGTGCCCCAGCGGTCGGAGAGCTGGGCGACCAGGAAGAGGCCGCGGCCGCCCTCGTCGGTGCTGGCGGCGTAGCGGAGGTGGGGGGAGGTGGTGGTGCCGTCGGAGACCTCGCAGATCAGGGAGCGGCCGCGCAGCAGGCGTACGCCGATGGGGCCGCGGCCGTAGCGGATGGCGTTGGTGACCAGCTCGCTCAGGACCAGCTCCGTGGTGAAGGTCAGCTCCTCCAGGTCCCAGTCGGCGAGCCGCCGGGTCACCTCGGCGCGGACCTCCGCGACGGCCGCCGGGTCGGCCGGCACCTCCCACCGGGCCACCTGGTCCGCGCCGAGGACCCGGGTCTCGGCCACGATCAGCGCGACGTCGTCCGCCGGGCGGACCGGCAGCCGGTCGAGGACGACGCGGCAGGTCTGCTCCGGCGACGCGCCGGGCGCGTGCCGCAGGGCGTCCCGCAGCATGTCCAGCCCCTCGTCGATGTCCCGCTCGCGGTCCTCCACCAGCCCGTCCGTGTACAGCACCAGCCGGCTGCCCTCCGGCAGCTCCAGATCGGCCGTCTCGAACGGCAGCCCGCCCAGACCCAGCGGGGGACCGGCCGGCACGTCCGGGAACTCGACCGTGCCGTCCGGCAGGACCAGCGCGGGCGGCAGATGCCCGGCCCGCGCGATGGTGCAGCGCCGGGACGCCGGGTCGTACACCGCGTACAGACAGGTCGCGCCGGTGAGGGCCGCCGCGCCGTCCTCCGGGGTCTCGTCCTGGTCGAGCCGGGCCACCAGCTCGTCCAGCAGGCCCAGCAGCTCGTCCGGCGGAAGGTCCAGCGAGGAGAAGTTGTGCACCGCGGTACGCAGCCGGCCCATCGTCGCCGCCGCGTGCAGGCCGTGCCCCACCACGTCGCCGACCACCAGCGCCACCCGCGCGCCGGGCAGCGGCAGTACGTCGAACCAGTCGCCGCCCACCCCCGACTGCGCGGGCAGATACCGGTAGGCGATCTCCAGCGCGTCCTGCGCGGGCAGTGTGCGCGGCAGCAGGCTGCGCTGGAGGGTCACCGCCATGCTGTGCTCGCGGGTGTAGCGGCGGGCGTTGTCGATGGACACCGCCGCCCGCGCCACCAGTTCCTCCGCCAGCGCCAGATCCTCGGAGTCGAACGGCTGCGGCTTCTCCGAGCGCCAGAAGGTCGCCACCCCCAGCACCAGGTTGCCCGCCCGCAGCGGGACCGTGATCAGCGAGTGCACGCCGTACTCGACGATGTGCCCGGTCCGCTCCAGGTCCTGCGCCTGCCAGCCCGGCGCCTCCCGCAGGTCCGGCTCCACCACGGACTGCCCGGTGACCAGGCTGCGCGCCGGCGGCGAGGTCGGCACGAACCGGATGCGCTCACCCAGCGGATACATCGGGGCGTCCTTGCGGATGCCGCTGAACGCCGCCCGCCGCATCTCGTTGCCCGGCCTCGGCTCCTCGCCCTTGAGCACCGCGTCGAACAGGTCCACCGTGACGAAGTCCGCGAACCGGGGCACCGCCAGCTCGGCCAGCTCCTCCGCCGTCCGGCTCACGTCCAGACTGGTGCCGATGCCCACCCCGGCGTCGTACAGCATGTTCAGCCGCTCGCGGGCCGTGTCCGCCCGGCCGGACACGGCGCGCAGCTCGGTCGAGTCCCGCAGCGTGGTGACGCTGCCGGGCGGGCCGCCGCGCAGATCGGTGGGGCGCTGGTTGATCGCCAGCAGCCTGTCCTTGACCAGGTGCACCTCGTCCGTGGCGACCCGGCCCGAGGAGAGCAGCCCGGCCGTCTCGTCGTCCAGTCCTAGCTCCAGCACATTGCGCGTCTCGGCGTCCTCGGGCAGGTCCAGCAGCCGGTGCGCCTCGTCGTTGGCGAGCAGCAGCCTGCCGCCGTCGCCGACGATCAGCACACCCTCCCGGACCGCGTGCAGCACCGCGTCGTGGTGCTCGTACATCCGGGTCATCTCGTAGGGGCCGAGGCCGTGCGTCTGGCGCAGCAGGCGCCGGCTGACCAGCGCCGTGCCCGCCGTGGCCAGCGCGAGCGCCGCCGCGGCCGCCGCGAGCAGCAACGGCACCTGCTGGTCGGCGGCCCCGCCGACGTGCGCGGTGGTGATGCCGGCCGACACCAGCCCCACCACCCGGCCGTCCGAGTCCCGTACCGGGACGATCACCTGCACCAGCGGCCCGATCGTGCCGGTCAGCTCCTCCACCACCGTGTCCCCGCGCAGGGCGGGCCCGATGGTCCCCACGAACTTCTTGCCGATCCGGTCCGGGTCGGGATGGGTGTAGCGGATGCCGTCGGTGTTCAGCACGACGATGAAGTCCACCCCGGTCGTCCTGCGGGCTGCCTCGGCGGCCGGCTGGAGGACCGCCGTCGGGTCCAGGGTGCGCAGCGCGGCCGCCGTACCCGGGGCGCTGGCGAACGCCCCGGCGGCGGACAGGGAGCGGTTACGGGCCTCCAGATCGCTGTCGTGCCGCACCTGGAGCACCTGCGCCACCACGGCCGACACCACCAGCAGCAGCACGATCACCACCTGGAACAGGAACACCTGCCCCGCCAGGCTGCGCCCGGTCACCGCGGCACGCACGACTCCGGGCGGCCCGTCGCCGACGTCATCGCCCTGATGCCGCGCACCGAAGGGCGCGCGCGGATGCCCGAAGGAGCGGGGCGCCCGCGTGTCGGGTCGGCCGGGCAGTCGGACCATGTGCCCATGTCTACACTGCCGCGCTCCGTGAGGCGAGGTCATCCCCCGAGGTGGCGGGCCCTGCGGCCCTGATCCGCGCTCACCCGGCGGGCGCAGACCCGTACGGTGTCCCCCGGTGCGGCCCATGCCGCCGGACACCGCTCAGAATTCGCCGGTCTTCCCCGGCAGCGGACGTGCGGCGCGCATGCTGCGCAGCGCGAGCAGCAGGACGCCGATGTCGTCCAGGTAGACCGGGTCGGGGAGCAGATCGGTCGGCAGCACCAGATAGAGGACGGCGCCCCAGAACACCCAGCGCGGCCCCGTGGGCAGACCCGCGTCACGCAGCGAGCGCCGGGTCCGGACCAGCCGCACCAGCAGGACGACGGCGAAGACCAGCACGACGGCCGCCGCGACGGCCGCGACAGCCAGCATGATCGTGGAGTTGTCCAAGTCCTTCACGCGCCCTGCCCCCTCCCGGTGCGCGGCCACCCGCGCCTTCGTTCCTTCTGCCCGCTGTGGCGCGCGGCAGCCGCGGGATCACACCCGGTCGCCGCCCCCGGCGGCCGGCCCGGAGTCAGGGGCGGCCTCAGAGGCGGTGCCAGGGGTCCCGGGCCGCTGCCCCCACGACGGGAGCCGCAGCCACTCGAACGTCCTGGTGAGCTGCTGCAACGGCGACTGGTCACGGGCCGAGGGGCGCTGCTGGGGCAGCACGGGCAACGGGGTGTCGCGGTACGCGGCCAGCGCCTCGTGGGCCTGCTCGGCGGCCTCCCGGTACAGATTCCGCGACCTCGTCATCGCCTCCAGCGCCTCCCGGTACCGCTCGACCCGGTGCCGCTCCCGCTCCAGCTCCTCCTGCGGGGTCGTCAGCGCCCAGTCGTCCCGCAGCTCCGTCAGCGCGTCACCGAGTCCCCGGGGCCGCGGCCGGGACAGCGAGGCGAAGTCCCGCAGAGCCGCGATCAGGTCGGCGGGCTCCGATCCGTCCAGGAAGACGCTGCGCACGCTGAACGCCTGCCGGTCGTAGCCGTCCGGCGCCGGGTCCCAGGGCAGCAGCACGGCACCGCCGCGCGGCACCTCCACCCCGAGATCCCTCAGGGCCCAGTTCACCGCCCGGAACTGCTGCGGACTCGCCCGGTGCTCGATCACCCGGTGCCGCAGCCCCGGTGGCAGCAGCCCCGCCAGCGGCAGCTTCCCGCCCTCGTCCGGAGTCATCGCCTCGTGCACGACCAGATTGACGCACCACGCCTCACGGGCCGCGTCCCGCAGCCGTCGGCGCATCTCCTTGTCGTCCAGCGGCAGCGCGTTGACCTGCCGGAAGCGCAGCCCCGGCACCGTGGGGTGGTGGTCCCACCCGCCGTCACCGCCCGAGGCCGCACCGCCCTCGGGCCAGAACAGGGTGGCCGGCGAGGGCCACGCCTCCTCCCACGGCTGCTCGGACTCCGCGACGAGCGTCCACTCGTGCCCCGGCCGCTCCGGCCCGGGGACGAGGGTGAGCCGGGCCCGCACGGTGACCGTGCCCCCGGCGCGCCAGCGCGCCTCGAAGACCCGGCGCGTGGAGCCCCCGGGCGCGGACGGCTCCGAGAAATCGTCCAGCTCCCCGCTCCTGTGGCGTTCTCTCAGGGTGCGGCGTACGACGTCCTCGGGGGTGGGACCGGTGTGACGGCCGCGGGCCGCCCAGAGCGTCTGCGGGACGGGGGCGCGGTCGCTGGTGGAGTTCGACATGGGCCAATCTGCTGGTGGGGGCCGGTGCGCGTCCCAGTATCACCGCTCGGTGCCGCCGTCGGGGCGCCGGGTCCCGGGGCGGCGCGTCGGGTGGAGGTGCGCGCGGTCGTGTACGCC
>NZ_JBHXLV010000074.1:0-27639 GCF_042721685.1 Streptomyces sp. NPDC058459
GTTCCTGATCGGTCGCCGGGCGTCGGAACACCGACTCGGGGTCAGTCCTTGATCTCGCAGATGGGGGCGCCCGAGGTGATGGAGGCGCCGACCTCGGCGAGGAGGCCCTTGACGGTGCCCGCGCGGTGGGCGTTCAGGGGCTGTTCCATCTTCATGGCCTCCAGGACGACGATGAGGTCGCCCGCCTGGACCGTCTGGCCCTCCTCGACGGCCACCTTGACGATGGTGCCCTGCATGGGCGAGGCGAGGGTGTCGCCGGAGGCGACGGGGCCGGACTTCTTGGCCGCGCGGCGCTTGGGCTTGGCGCCCGCCGCGAGGCCGGTGCGGGCCAGGGACATGCCGAGCGACGAGGGGAGGGAAACCTCCAGGCGCTTGCCGCCGACCTCGACCACGACCGTCTCACGGCCCAGCTCCTCGTCCGCCTCCGCGTCGGCGGGGGCGGTGAAGGGCTTGATCTCGTTGACGAACTCGGTCTCGATCCAGCGGGTGTGGATCGTGAAGGGGTCCCCGGAGCCGGTCAGCTCCGGCGCGAAGGCCGCGTCCCGGACCACCACACGGTGGAACGGGATGGCCGTGGCCATGCCCTCGACCTGGAACTCGTCCAGCGCCCGCGCGGCGCGCTCCAGCGCCTCCTTGCGGGTGCGGCCGGTGACGACCAGCTTGGCCAGCAGGGAGTCCCACGCCGGGCCGATGACCGAGCCGGACTCCACGCCCGCGTCCAGGCGGACACCGGGACCGGCCGGCGCCTCGAAGCGGGTGACCGTACCGGGGGCGGGCAGGAAGCCCCGGCCCGGGTCCTCGCCGTTGATGCGGAACTCGAAGGAGTGGCCGCGCAGCTCGGGGTCGCCGTAGCCCAGCTCCTCGCCGTCGGCGATGCGGAACATCTCGCGGACCAGGTCGATCCCGGCGACCTCCTCGGTCACGGGGTGCTCGACCTGGAGGCGGGTGTTGACCTCCAGGAAGGAGATCGTGCCGTCCTGGCCGACCAGGAACTCACAGGTGCCGGCGCCTTCGTAGGCCGCTTCCTTGAGGATGGCCTTGGACGCCCGGTACAGCTCCGCGACCTGCGCCTCGGAGAGGAACGGCGCCGGGGCCTCCTCCACCAGCTTCTGGTGGCGGCGCTGCAGCGAGCAGTCACGGGTGGAGACGACGACCACGTTGCCGTGCTTGTCGGCCAGGCACTGGGTCTCCACGTGCCGGGGACGGTCGAGGTAGCGCTCCACGAAGCACTCGCCCCGGCCGAAGGCGGCGACCGCCTCGCGGACCGCCGAGTCGTACAGCTCCGGCACCTCCTCCAGGGTGCGGGCGACCTTCAGACCGCGTCCGCCACCACCGAAGGCCGCCTTGATGGCGATCGGCAGGCCGTGCTCCTTGGCGAAGGCCACGACCTCCTCGGAGCCGGACACCGGGTCCGGCGTGCCGGCGACCAGCGGGGCACCCGCGCGCTGCGCGATGTGCCGGGCGGCGACCTTGTCACCCAGGTCCCGGATCGCCTGCGGCGGCGGGCCGATCCAGTTCAGGCCCGCGTCCAGGACCGCCTGAGCGAACTCGGCGTTCTCGGACAGGAAGCCGTACCCGGGGTGGATGGCGTCCGCGCCGGACTCCCGGGCGGCGTTCAGGACCTTGTCGATGTCCAGGTAGCTGGTGGCCGGGGTGTCACCGCCCAGGGCGAACGCCTCATCCGCGGCCCGGACGTGCAGAGCGTCCCGGTCCGGGTCGGCGTACACGGCCACGCTCGCGATGCCTGCGTCCCGGCAGGCCCGCGCCACACGGACAGCGATTTCGCCACGGTTGGCGATGAGCACCTTCTGCACGATTGAGGCTCCCTCCTTGAAACAAGCCGAGTTTAGGGACTGCCGACACGTCACATCGACCCGTCCCCAGTGGTGAGCTTGCCCACACGGAGCGTGATGCGAGGCCCGCTCGACCCACTGGAGTCCTTGTCGCATCTCGGTACGCAGGACTCCACCGGAAAACCCTAGCCCCGCCATGTGGCCAAGGTCTCTGTGAGAGCGTGCTGCGGGCCACGCGGTTTCTTTGTGGAGTCCCTACGAATGGCCCAATGATTCTTTGCCGCCGGCCGAGGTCTTGTCCCCTGTCGTACCCATGAGTAGCGTTCGCGCTGACCGGCGTACTGCCGGTAACGGGTGAGCCGCGGGGGCGGCGGCGAAGGTGGGGTGGGGCCGGTGGTGCGCAGACCGGTGGCTTGGATCGTGACGCTCGTCCTGCTGGCCGAGGCTGTCGGCATCGCGGCGGTGAACTGGCTGCTCGGCACGGTGGTGGACCACCAGCAGATGTCGCTGGCCGGCCTCGACCCCGCGATGATGGCGACGTCCTCGAAGGCGGGAGGCGTGGTCTTCGGGCTCTACTTCGCCCTCTGCGCCCTGGCCGCCCTGCTGGTCGCGGTGCGCGACCGCGCCCCGGCCGGCCTCGGCCGCGTCCTGCTGGTCAGCGCCGCCGTGGTGAACGCCTTGCTGGGCGCCGTCGCATGGGGCCTGGTGGGACCGGAGGCGTTCCTGACGCTGATGGTGGTCCTCGCCCTGCTGGTGCTGCTGCTGATGACGTACGACCGTCCGCGTGACACGGGTGCCCGGCCGGCCGGTGACCCGCCCGGGGAGGGAGGCGCCCCCGAGGCCGCCCCCGGACCGAGGCCCACGTCCACCCCTGCGGGTGACGCTCAGGGCCGTCCGGCCGACACCGGGAAGATCACTCGGACGGCGCCCACAACTCCGTGATCCCGACACCCAGTTCGCGCAGCAGCTTGCGGACCAGGGGCAGGCTGATGCCGATCACGTTGCCGTGGTCGCCCTCGATGCCCTCGACGAAGGGCGCGGAGCGGCCGTCCAGGGTGAAGGCCCCGGCGACGTGGAGGGGCTCGCCGGAGGCGACGTAGCGGGCGATCTCCTCGTCCGTGGGCTCGCCGAAGCGGACCACGGTGGAGGCGGTCGCGGAGACGTACCGCTCGGCGGCGGTGTCCCAGACGCAGTGCCCGGTCTGGAGGACCCCGGCGCGGCCGCGCATCGCCTTCCAGCGGGCGGTGGCCTCCTCGGCGTCGGCGGGCTTGCCGAGCGCCTGCCCGTCCAGCTCCAGCACCGAGTCGCAGCCGATCACCAGCGCGCCCCGCACGTCGGGCCGGGCGGCCACCACGGACGCCTTGGCCTCGGCGAGCGCGAGCGCCAGCTCGGCCGGGGTCGGGGCGGTGACCGCGTCCTCGTCCACCCCGCTCACGATCACCTCGGGCGCCAGCCCGGCCTGCCGCAGCAGACCCAGCCGGGCGGGGGACTGGGAGGCGAGAACGAGACGGCGCCGCTGGTCTGTCATGCGATCAGCCTAGCGCCGCCGCCGTGCTCACCTCAGCCCGATGACGATCATCGCCAGCACCATGGCCAGGGCCATGAAGAGGCCGAGCCGCCTGAGTCTCTCCTCCATGTGACGGAGTTCCTCGGGCGGCTCGTTCTCCGGGTCTGACCACAGCATGGCTCCAGCGTGGGGCGCGGCGCGGCGCGAGCGCCTGAGTACTCCTACTCAGGTTCGAGCTCAGCTGGGCCAGTAGGTGCGCGACCAGGACACCGGCCCCGGCGCGGGCAGGCGGCGGCCCGCGATCCTGGCCGGGTCCGACCACGCGTCCCGCGGTCGCCGCGCGCCGGACGACGGCTCGGCCGCCGCCACGGCGCGGGCGCGGACCACCGCCAGTGCGGCGGCCAGCTCCTCCGGGGTGGGATTGCCTCGTACGACCTTGATGTTCATGACGGCTCCCGTCGGCGCTGTTCCTACAGGGGGTTCCTACAGGGGGATGTTGCCGTGCTTCTTCGGAGGCAGGGATTCCCGTTTGGTACGCAGCTGACGCAGGCCCCGGACGATGTGCGCCCGGGTGTCCGACGGCATGACCACCGCGTCGACATAGCCGCGCTCCGCCGCCACATACGGGTTGAGCAGCGTGTCCTCGTACTCCCGGACCAGCCGCGCCCGGGTCTCCTCGCCGGTGCCGGCCGCCTCCGCCTCGGCGATGGTGCGGCGGTGCAGGATGCTGACCGCGCCCTGCGCGCCCATCACCGCGATCTGCGCGGTCGGCCAGGCCAGGTTGAGGTCGGCGCCCAGGTGCTTGGAGCCCATCACGTCGTACGCGCCGCCGAACGCCTTGCGGGTGATGACGGTGATCAGCGGGACGGTGGCCTCGGCGTAGGCGTAGATCAGCTTGGCGCCGCGCCGGATGATGCCGTCGTGCTCCTGGTCCACGCCGGGCAGGAAGCCGGGCACGTCCACGAAGGTGAGCACCGGGATGTTGAACGCGTCGCAGGTGCGCACGAACCGGGCCGCCTTCTCGGACGCCTTGATGTCCAGGCACCCCGCGAACTGCATCGGCTGGTTGGCGACCAGCCCCACCGGGTGCCCCTCGACCCGGCCGAAGCCGGTGAGGATGTTCGGCGCGAACAGGGCCTGCGTCTCGAAGAACTCCCCGTCGTCCAGCACGTGTTCGAGCACCGTGTGCATGTCGTACGGCTGGTTCGCGCTGTCCGGCACGAGGGTGTCCAGCTCGCGGTCCTCGTCGCTGAGCGCGAGGTCCGCCTCCTCCGGGTAGACCGGCGCCTCGCTGAGGTTGTTGGACGGCAGGTACGACAGCAACTGCTTGACGTACTCGACGGCGTCCTTCTCGTCGCCCGCCATGTGGTGGGCCACGCCGGAGTTGGTGTTGTGGGTGCGCGCGCCGCCCAGTTCCTCGAAGCCGACGTCCTCACCGGTGACCGTCTTGATCACGTCGGGGCCGGTGATGAACATGTGGCTGGTGCTGTCCACCATCACGGTGAAGTCGGTGATCGCGGGGGAGTACACCGCGCCGCCCGCGCACGGGCCGACGACCAGGCTGATCTGCGGGATCACCCCGGAGGCATGGGTGTTGCGGCGGAAGATCTCGCCGTACGCGCCCAGCGAGGCGACCCCCTCCTGGATGCGGGCGCCGCCGGAGTCGTTGATGCCGATGACCGGGCAGCCGGTCTTCAGCGCGAAGTCCATGACCTTGACGATCTTCTGGCCGTACACCTCGCCGAGGGCGCCGCCGAAGACGGTGAAGTCCTGGGAGAACACGGCCACCGGACGGCCGTCCACCGTGCCGTAACCGGAGACGACACCGTCGCCGTACGGACGGTTCGCCTCCAGGCCGAAGTGGGTGGAACGGTGCCGGGCGAACTCGTCCAGCTCGACGAACGAACCCTCGTCCAGGAGGAGTTCGATGCGCTCACGCGCCGTCAGTTTGCCCTTCGCGTGCTGCTTCTCCACCGCGCGTTCCGAGCCGGCGTGCGTCGCCTCGTGGATACGCCGCCGCAGATCCGCGAGCTTCCCGGCGGTCGTGTGGATGTCGGTCTCGTGCTCTTCCGGCTCGGACATCGGGATGCGGCTCCCTGCCTGCTCAAAAGGGGGGACGATTACTCATCCGTAGCGTAGTCCGGGGCCCGTCTCTCAGGAGTGCGGTCTATGCCACACCTAGGGTGACTTGCATGACGCCGCACAATGTCTCAGGTCCCAGCCGCTGGTCCGACCTCGACCGCCCGCCGCTCAACGCGGCCGCGCTGCGCCGCGCGCTCGTCCGGGAGGGCGGGCTGTGGTCCTCGGTCGACGTGGTCCAGCGCACCGGCTCCACCAACTCCGACCTCGCCGCCCGCGCGGCCTCCGGGCAGGCGGCGGAGGGCTCGGTGCTGATCGCGGAGGAGCAGACGGCCGGGCGCGGGCGGCTGGACCGCCGCTGGACGGCCCCGCCGCGCTCGGGCCTCTTCTTCTCCGTCCTGCTGCGCCCCGCCGGGGTTCCGCCGGAGCGCTGGGGCTGGCTCCCGCTGCTGACCGGCGTGGCGGTCGCCACCGGCCTGTCCCGCGCGGCCGGCGTCGACACCGCCCTGAAGTGGCCGAACGACCTGCTGGTCACCGTCGGCGCCGAGGAGCGCAAGGCGGGCGGCATCCTCGCCGAGCGGGCGGGGGAGGACGGCGTGGTCGTCGGCGTCGGCCTCAACGTCACCCTGCGCGCCGACGAACTCCCCGTCCCCCGGGCGGGCTCGCTGGCCCTGGCCGACGCCGTGAGCACGGACCGCGACACGCTGCTCCGCTCGGTGCTCCGCTCCCTGGAGACCTGGTACGACGGCTGGCGCGCGGCGGGCGGCGACCCGGTCACCAGCACCCTCCAGGAGACCTACGCGGCCGGCTGCGCCACCCTCGGCCGCCAGGTCCGCGCGGAACTGCCCGGAGACCGCGACCTGGTCGGGGAGGCGGTCGCGGTCGACGGGGACGGGCGGCTGGTCATCGCCACGGCGGAGGGGAAGCGGGAGGCCGTGGGGGCGGGGGACATCGTGCATCTGCGTCCGGCGTAGGGGTTTTCCGCCCGGCGCGGGCTTCCGGCCGGTGAGAGGCGGTGTGCCCGGCCCCGGTGGCGGGCAGAGGCGCGTGGGGGCACCGGCCCGCCACAGGTCGTGCGCGGTGCGCGCCGGGCGGTGCTTCCAGAGGGTGAAGAGTGCGTCCGGGTGGCCGGTCCCGGCGGAGTGAGCTGGCGCACACCTGCCGTAGAGTTGAGGCCGGTCGGTACCTGACCGCGGCAGATCGGAAGGGCAGCAGGCGTGAGCGTCGACGACACGGGCTCCGGCGCGGGCGCGGAGGGCCGGGTGGACCCCGATGCCCCCGACCCCGGCGACGACCCGCTCGCCCTCCGCCTCGAACAGCTGATCCTCGGCGCCGAGCGCCGCTACACCCCCTTCCAGGCCGCCCGCAGCGCCGGTGTCTCCATGGAACTGGCGTCCCGCTTCTGGCGGGCGATGGGCTTCGCCGACATAGGCCAGGCCAGGGCGCTCACCGAGGCCGACGTACTCGCCCTGCGCAGGCTCGCCGGTCTGGTCGAGGCGGGGCTGCTCAGCGAGGCGATGGCGGTGCAGGTGGCCCGCTCCACCGGGCAGACCACCGCCCGGCTGGCCGAATGGCAGTTCGACTCCTTCCTGGAGGGCCTGACCGAGCCCCCCGAGCCCGGCATGACCCGCACCGAGGTCACGTACCCGATCATCGAACTGCTCCTGCCCGAGCTGGAGGAGTTCCTCGTCTACGTCTGGCGCCGCCAGCTCGCCGCGTCCGCCGGGCGGGTGGTGCAGAACGTGGACGACGCGGAGATGGTCGACCGGCGTCTCGCCGTCGCCTTCGCCGACCTCGTCGGCTTCACCCGGCTCACCCGCCGGATGGAGGAGGAGGAACTGGGCGAGCTGGTCGAGGCGTTCGAGACGACCGCCGCCGACCTGGTGGCCGCGCGCGGCGGCCGCCTCATCAAGACCCTCGGCGACGAGGTGCTGTACGTCGCCGACGACGCGGCCACCGCCGCCGACATCGCCCTGCGCCTGGTCGAGACGCTGTCCAACGACGAGACGATGCCCGAACTGCGGGTCGGCATGGCGTTCGGCACGGTCACCACCCGCATGGGCGACGTCTTCGGCACGACCGTGAACCTCGCCTCCCGGCTGACCTCCATAGCGCCGCGCGACGCCGTGCTCGTCGACAGCGCCTTCGCGGAGGAGGTGATCCGCACCGGAGTGGCGCCCGCCTCCGAGGCGGAGGCGGCGGAGGCCGTCGCCTCCGCCGAGAAGGAGGGCGAGGAGCCCCCGCAGTACCGTTTCGCCCTCCAGCCGATGTGGCAGCGCTCGGTGCGCGGCCTGGGCATGGTCGAGCCCTGGCTGCTGGCCCGCCGGGGCGAGGCGCCCTGAGAGCCCCCTACCGGCCCCGCAGTTCCAGGCAGAGGCCCAGTACGGGCACGCAGACGCCCTTGCTGTCCGGCGGGGGTGGCGCATCGCTCCGGGCCGGCGTGGGGGCCGTCGCCGGCGGGGCGGGGGGTTCGGTGGACGCTTCCGGCGGGGTGCGCGGTGCGGCCGGGGGCGCCGGTGCGCCCGAGGTGGCGGGCGGCGGAGTCCCGCTGGGGCGCTCGGTGGGGCGCTTGGTGGGCGTGGGGACCGCCTCGGCGCTCGTGGTGACCGTGCCGCCCGGGGTGGGACGCGCCGGTGCCGGGACTTCGACGGGAGACGCCGACGGTACGGCGGCGACGGTCGCGGAGACGCCCGGCGAGGGACCGGTGCCCCGCCTCCACGGGTGCCAGGGCTCCGCCTCGGCGGTGCCGGGCCCGGCGTCCGGCGCGATCCGCACGAGGCTCGGCACCGCCACGGCGAGCACGGCTGCCGCCCCCACGAGCAGCACCACCCGCCACCGTCCCCGCCGATGCCGGCCGTGCTCCGACGCGTCCGCCGCGCGCGGGACCCGGGTGCGGGGGAGCGCCGCGGCCGAGGCGGAGGGGGCGGGAGTGACATGGGTGGCAGGCGGGGCTGCGGCGGCCCCCGGCCGACGAGCGAGGCCGGCCGCGCCCGCCTCCACCTGACCGGACACCTCGCGCGGACTCGCCTGCGGCCGACGGCCGGCCTCGCCCCGCTCCGCCTCCCCGGCCGCCGGCGCGTCGCCCCCGACGAGCCCCGCCGTTCCCCTCCCGGCCCGAGGCCGGCTCCCGCTCTCGCCCCCCGCCACCCCGGTCCGCACCAGGAAGGACACCCCCGGCGGCTTCGCAGGGTCCGTCGGGATGCGCGCCGGTGACACCCGCGGGACCGCTTCGGCGGGGAGTCGGGGCGGAGGTGTCGCGGACTTCCGCTGTCCGGGTGTCATGCGTTCCACTCCTCTCCACCGCGCGCCGCCGGGCGCGTCAGCCGTGGGGGACGGTATGCGCTCATGTGGGTGGCGTGGGCCGGGTCGGCGAGGTAATCACCCGAACGGGTGGGGCTCGCTCTTTCCGAGGGCCGGTCCGGCTGCGATGATCGGCCCGACAGTGTGTTAACCCACGTTAACCGGAGGATGGCATGAGCGAGGAGCGGTACGGGGAGTTCGTGCTGGTGCGCAGGCACGGCCACGTGGCCGAACTGGTGCTGGACCGGCCGAAGGCCATGAACGCCGTGTCGACGGAGATGGCCCGTTCCCTCGCGGCAGCCTGCGCGGCGCTCGCCGCCGACCGGGACGCTCGGGTCGTCGTACTGACGTCCTCCGGTGAACGCGCGTTCTGTGTCGGCGCGGATCTGAAGGAGCGGAACTCGTTCAGCGACGCGGACCTGGTCCGGCAGCGCCCGGTCGCGCGCGCGGCGTACACCGGCGTGCTGGAGCTGCCGATGCCGGTCGTCGCGGCGGTGCACGGCTTCGCCCTCGGCGGCGGCTTCGAACTGGCGCTGGCCTGCGACCTGATCGTTGCCGACACGACGGCCGTGGTGGGGCTGCCTGAGGTATCCGTCGGCGTGATCCCGGGCGGCGGCGGTACGCAGCTGCTGCCGAGGCGGGTCGGCGCGGCGCGCGCGGCCGAGCTGATCTTCACGGCCCGCCGGCTGGACGCGCCGGAGGCGGCCGCGCTCGGCCTGGTCGACCAGCTCGCCGAGGCGGGCCGGGACCGGGAGGACGCGCTCGCGCTGGCCGCGCGGATCGCGAAGAACTCCCCGGTCGGCCTCCGCTCCGCCAAGCGCGCCCTCCGCCTGGGCCAGGGCCTGGACCTGCGGGCCGGGCTGGACGTCGAGGACGCGGCCTGGCGGGCGACCGCCTTCTCCGGCGACCGCGCGGAGGGCGTGGCGGCCTTCAACGAGAAGCGCGCACCCGAGTGGCCGGGGGAGTGAACCCCCGGGTGACCACCTGATCGCCCGCGCCGACGCCCCTGATGTCCCTTTCCTCCCTAACCTGGAGTGATGGGAGAGGACGATCGGCTCGCTGCCGTGGTGGGGCTGGCCCAGGGGATGGCGGCCGCGCACACGGCGCCGGAGTCCTGGCGGGCGGCGGCGCTCGGGGCCTGCCGGGCGCTGGCCGGGAACTTCGCCGCGCTGTCGGTGTGGGAGCGGGAGCGGGGGCGGCTCAGGGTCCTCGTGAACGTCGGCAGCCGTGCCGAGGACGAGGAGGAGTTCCCGGCGGAGGAGGCGTACCCGGTCCACCAGTTCCCGGAGATCACCGAGTTCCTGCACGAACGCTGGGCCGGGGGCGGCGGTCCCAACGCCTGGGTGGAGACCGCGCGGGGTCCGGCCGCGGGCACTCCCGGCTACATCCACCAGCGGGTCGCCGCGCTGCGCCGCCGGGGCCGGGGCTGCTGTGTGGTCGCGCCCGTGGTGCTGCACGGCCGGGCGTGGGGCGAGCTGTACGTGGCGCGGGCGGCCGGGGTGCCGGTGTTCGACCGGGGGGACGCCGACTTCGCCACCGTCCTGGCCGCCGTCGTCGCGGCCGGGCTGGCGCAGACCGAGCGGCTGGAGGAGGCCCGCCGCCTCGCCTTCACCGACGCCCTCACCGGGCTGGCCAACCGCCGCGCGGTGGACGTGCGCCTCGATGAGGCGGTGGAGCGGCACCGGGCGGACGGAGCGGTGGTCAGCCTCGTCGTCTGCGACCTGAACGGGCTGAAGAAGGTCAACGACACCCAGGGGCACGCGGCGGGGGACCGGCTGCTGGAGCGGTTCGGGTCGGTGCTGTCGCTGTGCGGGGCGATGCTGCCGGGCGCGCTCGCGGCGCGGCTCGGCGGGGACGAGTTCTGTCTGCTGGCGCTCGGACCGTCGGCCGAGGACGTGGTCGGGGCGGCCGTGGAGCTGTGCCGCCGGGCCGGCGCCCTGGAGCTGGGTGAGGGGGTGGCCTGCGGGGTGGCGTCCACCGGGCACGACATCGGCCCGGTGTGCGACGCCCGGCGGCTGTTCCGGCTGGCCGACGCCGCGCAGTACCGGGCCAAGGCCGAGCGCGCGGAGCTGCCCGTGGTGGCCGGGCGGGAGGGCCCGGACGACCCGGTCGTCCGGCTGGCGGACGAGACGCCGCCGCCCGCGAGGAACGAGCGCCGCCGTTTCCGGGGGCGACGGCCCCGGGGCCGGTAAGGGGCGCGGACACGATCCACTAGTGACACCACCGCATTCAATGCGTACGCTCCTGAATATGGATATGCACTCTGTGGTGGTGGGGACCACCGGCGTCACCGCGCACGACGTCCTCGCCGTCGCGCGCGCCGGGGCCCGCGTGGAACTGTCGGAGGAGGCCGTGGCCGCGCTCGCCGCGGCCCGCGAGATCGTGGAGGCGCTGGCCGCCAGACCCGATCCGGTCTACGGCGTCTCCACCGGCTTCGGCGCGCTCGCGACCCGGCACATCAGCCCCGAGCTGCGCGCCCAGCTCCAGCGCAACATCGTCCGCTCGCACGCCGCCGGCATGGGCCCGCGCGTCGAGCGGGAGGTCGTCCGCGCGCTGATGTTCCTGCGCCTGAAGACGGTCTGCTCCGGGCACACCGGCGTACGCCCCGAGGTCGCGCAGACGATGGCGGACCTGCTCAACGCGGGGATCACCCCGGTCGTGCACGAGTACGGCTCCCTCGGCTGCTCCGGCGACCTCGCCCCGCTCTCGCACTGCGCCCTGACCCTGATGGGCGAGGGCGACGCGGAGGGCCCCGACGGGGTCGTACGCCCGGCCGGTGAGCTGCTGCGCGAGTACGGCATCGAGCCGGTCGAGCTGCGCGAGAAGGAGGGCCTGGCCCTCCTCAACGGCACCGACGGCATGCTCGGCATGCTGATCATGGCGCTCGCGGACCTCGACTCCCTCTACACGTCGGCTGACATCACCGCCGCCCTCAGCCTGGAGGGACTGCTCGGCACGGACAAGGTCCTCGCGCCCGAGCTGCACGCCATCCGCCCCCACCCCGGCCAGGCCGCCTCCGCCGCCAACATGCTCGCGGTGCTCAAGGACTCCCAGCTCACCGGCCACCACATGGACGACGCGCCCCGCGTCCAGGACGCCTACTCGGTGCGCTGCGCCCCGCAGGTCGCCGGTGCCGGCCGCGACACCCTGGCGCACGCCCGCCTGGTCGCCGAGCGCGAGCTGGCCGCCGCCGTCGACAACCCGGTGGTGCTGCCTGGGGGTACCTCCCAGGCTTCCGGCACCGGGGGAGGGCGGGTGGAGTCCAACGGCAACTTCCACGGCGCCCCGGTCGCCTACGTCCTGGACTTCCTGGCCATCGCCGTCGCCGACCTCGGCTCCATCGCCGAGCGCCGCACCGACCGCCTGCTGGACAAGAACCGCAGCCACGGGCTGCCGCCGTTCCTCGCGGACGACGCGGGCGTGGACTCCGGCCTGATGATCGCCCAGTACACGCAGGCCGCGCTGGTCAGCGAGCTGAAGCGGCTCGCCGTACCGGCCTCCGCCGACTCCATCCCGTCCTCCGCGATGCAGGAGGACCACGTCTCCATGGGCTGGTCGGCCGCGCGCAAGCTGCGTACCGCCGTGGACAACCTCACCCGGGTGATCGCGGTCGAGCTGTACGCGGCCGCCCGCGCCGTCGAGCTGCGCGAGGGGCTGGAGCCGGCCCCCGCCTCGCGCGCGGTGATCGAGGCCGCGCGCGCCGCCGGGGTGGGCGGTCCGGGCCCCGACCGGTTCCTGGCGCCCGACCTGGCCGCCGCCGACGCCTTCGTGCGCGGGGGCGGGCTCGTGGCGGCCGCCGAGACGGTCACCGGACCGCTGCGCTAGCCGCCGCCCGGGGGCCTCACCCACGGGCGGGGCCCCCTCGGGGAACTCCTCAGAACCCCAGCCGTTCCCGGCGCACCGAATACACCACGAACCCCGCGCCCACGGCGAGGAACAGGGTGCCGGAGACCACGTACGGCGTGGTGTCGAAGCTGCCGGTGTCGGCGAGCCGGGTCGGGTCGGCGGCGTCCTGGCCGGTGAGCTGGGACACCGTGGTGACCTGCCCGGTGATCCCCGAGTCCGGGTTCCCGGGGTCCGCCGGGCCGGAGACCGCCGTACCGGCGGCCGCGGAGCCCGTCGAGAGGCCGTCCTGCGAGGCGTTGGCGGACGGGACGAACCACAGGGCGCACAGCAGCGTGCCCGCGGCGGTGGCGGTCAGCAACGGATGGCGAGCGGATGCCACGGAATATCGATCCCCTTGTGACGCTGGCGAATTGGCCGTGTGGAGCGATGTTAGTGAAAATCGCGGGTCACAGGAAAGTCACGACGGGTTTCGGTTCTAGGCTCCCCGCATGGACGCTGAAGAGACATCACGTTTTGTACGCCTTCGGGTGGAGCTGGTCCTGGAGGTGCTCGACGGTGACGAGCTGACCAAGGCCGCGCTGCGCCGCATCGCCGCCGACCCGGAGCTGCCGGACGCGGAGCGGGCGCACGCCGGGGGCGATGTGACGGAAGACACCGCCGAGGCGCTGGCGTATCTCGTGGACCCGTTCGACCTGGTCAGCGACGTGCCCGGGGTGGAACTCCAGCAGGCGTCCTGGTCCGGCGAGCGGTTCGCGTATGACCCGGATTCGCCTAAATGGGACTTCGGCGACGATGATGAGGACGACGACGAACCGGCCGACGACGTGGACGGCCGGGACGAGCGGTAGGCAGCCCGGCGGCTTCGGTCGCGGGTTTCGGGGCACGGATGACCCGGACGGCAACCGCTGTCCGGGTTCTCTCGTCTCACAAGTGGCGCATCGAGGCCCGCGCACCGCCCGTCCCGGAGACGGGACATGGTGTTCCCCTACATGGTGTTCCCCTACGTGGTGTCCCCTCACGTGGTGTCCCCCTACGTGGTGTTCCCCACAGAGCCCCGCTCAGGGGAACGGGGAGGCGCGGCCGTTGCGTTGGAAGATTTCAAACGGGGACTCTCGGGGTTCTGGACAGATTCGGCAACGATGGAGAAGCGTGTGATGACGAACAGTAAGCGGCGCAACCGCCTGACGGTCGCGTCCGCACTGCTCGGTGGCGTGCTCGTGCTCACGGGCTGTTCCAGCGGCGGTAATGCCAGCGCGTCCGACGGCGGTGAGAGCTCGCAGGCGAAGGCCGACGAGGCGGCGGCGAGGAAGTCGTCCGAGGCGCAGATCACGATCACGCCGAAGGACGGCTCGAACAACGCCTCCATCAACAACTCGGCCGCGGTCAAGGTCGCCAAGGGCACCCTGACCGGCGTGAGCATGACCACCACAGACGGCAAGGCGGTGGAGGGCGAGCTGTCCGCCGACAAGCTCAGCTGGAAGCCGACCACCCAGCTGGAGCGGTCGACGACCTACAGGCTCGCCGCCGAGGCGAAGGACTCCGGGGGCCGCGTGGCCCACGAGAACGCCTCGTTCACCACGGTGTCCCCGTCCAACAGCTTCATAGGCAACTTCACCCCGAACAACGGCAGCACTGTCGGGGTGGGCATGCCCGTGTCGATCAACTTCGACAAGGCGATCACCGACAAGGCCGCCGTGCAGAAGGGGATCACCGTCTCCTCCTCCAGCGGTCAGGAGGTCGTCGGCCACTGGTTCAACGCCAACCGGATCGACTTCCGCCCGGAGACGTACTGGAAGGAGAACTCCACCGTCACGCTGAAGCTCGCGCTCGACGGTGTCGAGGGCGCCGACGGCGTCTACGGCGTCCAGCAGAAGACGGTCACCTTCCACGTCGGCCGCAACCAGGTCTCCTACGTCGACGCCAGGACCAAGCGGATGACGATCACGCAGGACGGCAAGACCGTCAAGCGGCTGCCGATCTCCGCCGGTTCCCCGGAGAACAAGACGTACGCCGGCACCATGGTCATGTCCGAGAAGTTCGAGCAGACCCGGATGAACGGCGCGACCGTCGGCTTCACCGACGACGACGGCAAGGGCGAGTACGACATCAAGGACGTGCCGCACGCCATCCGCCTCACCGACTCCGGCACCTTCCTGCACGGCAACTACTGGGGCGCGAAGTCCATCTTCGGCAGCGTGAACACCAGCCACGGCTGTGTGGGCCTGTCCGACACCAAGGGCGCCAAGGACCCGAACACCCCGGCGGCCTGGGTCTTCAACCACTCCCTCGTCGGTGACGTGGTGGTCATCAAGAACACCGGTGACAAGACCGTCTCCCCGGACAACGGCCTCAACGGCTGGAACCTGGACTGGGCCCAGTGGAAGGCCGGTTCGGCCGCCTGATCCCATCCCGGAACACCCCCTGAGAGCGCGAGTGCCGCCCCTCACCGACGAGGGGCGGCACTCGCGTGTGTACGGGGTCCGCTAGAGCGTCGGCACCGTGGCCGTTCCCCAACTGGCCAGCAGGCGCAGGGACTCGGCCGAGGCGGAGTCGGGTTCGGCGTGGTAGACGATCAGGTTCAGGTCCGCGTCGCCGGTCACCCGCAACCCCTCGAAGCCCAGGGCGAGTTCACCGACCAGCGGATGCCTGAGCCGCTTCACGCCGTAGAACTGCTCCTTCACGTCGTGCGTGGCCCACAGCCGGCGGAACTCCTCGCTCTTGACGGAGAGTTCACCGACCAGCGCGGCAAGCCGGGCGTCGTCCGGGAAGCGCCCGGCGTCCATCCGCAGCCCGCACACGATGTCGATCGCCTTCTGCTCCCAGTCGATGAACAGCTCGCGATACTCCGGGCAGAGGAACACCAGCCGGGCCCAGGTGCGGTCCTCCGGCGCCAGCCGGCCCCAGTCGCCGAACAGCGCGGTCGCCATCCGGTTCCAGGCCAGGATCTCCGAGCGCCGCCCCGTGATGTACGCCGGCACCGCGTCCACCGAGTCCAGCAGGTGCTGCAACGCGGTCCGCACCTGCGGGCGGCGGCCCTGCACCCGCTTCTTGTGCGGCGCGGGCTTGGCCAGATGGGTCAGATGCGCGTGCTCGGCGTCGGTCAGGCGCAGGGCGCGGGCGATGGAGTCCAGCACCTCCGCCGACACGTTCCGCCCGTTGCCCTGCTCCAGGCGCGTGTAGTAGGCCACCGACACCCCGGCCAGCTGCGCCAGCTCCTCACGGCGCAGCCCCGGCACCCGGCGGCGCCGGCCGAACTCGGGCAGGCCCACGTCCTCCGGCTTGAGCCTGGCCCGGCGGCTGCGCAGGAACTCGCTCAGCTCGGCCCGCCGGTCCAGCGGGCGGCTCGCGGCCGTCTCCGGCTGTTCGTCCATACCTCAAGTATCGAGGGCGGCGCCGGGTCGTACGCCCCGGAGCCTGTCCCTCCCGGTGGTAGGCACAGTGGTCGTACGCAAAGCCGTGGCCTGGGTGAGGGCGCCGGACAGGGGCACTCTGGAAGGGTGCTCGGTCGTGACCGTGTCCGGGCCACAGCGAAGTTGAGGAGAACCCCGTCATGACCACTGTTGCTGCGTACGCCGCGCCCGCCGCCAAGGCGCCCCTGGAGCGGACCACGATCGAGCGGCGGCCGGTCGGCGACCACGACGTCCTGATCGACATCAAGTTCGCGGGGATCTGCCACTCCGACATCCACCAGGCCCGCGACGGCTGGGCCGAGGGCATCTTCCCGATGGTCCCCGGTCATGAGATCGCGGGAGTCGTCAGCGAGGTCGGCCCGAAGGTGACCGGGTTCGCCGTCGGCGACCGGGTGGGCGTCGGCTGCATGGTGGACTCCTGCCGCGAGTGCGACAACTGCAAGGCCGGCCTGGAGCAGTACTGCACCGGCGGCGGCCCCACCCTCACCTACAACGACACCGACAAGCAGGGCGAACCCACCTACGGCGGGTACTCCGAGAACGTCGTCGTGAACAAGGACTTCGTCGTCCGCATCCCCGACGGCCTCTCCCTGGACGTGGCCGCGCCGCTGCTGTGCGCGGGCATCACCACGTACTCCCCGCTCAAGCACTGGGGTGCCGGCCCCGGCAAGAAGGTCGCCGTGGTCGGCCTCGGCGGGCTCGGGCACGTCGGCGTGAAGATCGCCCACGCGCTGGGCGCCGAGGTCACCGTGCTCTCGCAGTCCCTGCGCAAGAAGGACGACGGGCTGCGGCTCGGCGCCGACCACTACCACGCCACCAGCGACCCGAAGACCTTCGAGGAGCTGGCGGGCACCTTCGACATCATCCTGAACACCGTCTCGGCCCCGCTCGACTTCGCCGAGTACGTGTCCCTGCTGCGCACCGACGGCACCATGGTCAACGTGGGCCTGCCCGAGGAGCCGGTGCAGATCACCCTCCAGTCCGTGTTCGGCCAGCGCCGCAGCCTCTCCAGCTCCGGCATCGGCGGCATCGCCGAGACCCAGGAGATGCTGGACTTCTGCGCGGAGCACGGGGTGGGCGCCGAGATCGAGCTGATCGGCGCGGACGAGATCAACGCCGCGTACGACCGCGTCACCGCCAGCGACGTGCGCTACCGCTTCGTCATCGACACGGCGACGATCTGACGCCGGCCACACGAAAGGGCCGCCCGGCTCCGGCCCACCCTAAGGGCCCCCGCGGCGCGGGCCGGGCGGCCCGCTGTCGTCTGTGCTCAGCCCTGGGCGGGGGCCACGCCGATCGGGCAGGAGACGCCCGTGCCGCCGATGCCGCAGTACCCGGCGGGGTTCTTGTCCAGGTACTGCTGGTGGTAGGGCTCGGCCGGGTAGAAGGGGCGGCCCTCGGCCGGGAGGATCTCCGTGGTGATCGTGCCGTGGCCGGAGCCCGACAGGACCTGCTGGTACGCGGCGCGGGACGCCTCGGCGGCGGCCGCCTGCCCGGGGGTGTGGGTGTAGATCGCGGACCGGTACTGCGTGCCCACGTCATTGCCCTGGCGGAAGCCCTGCGTCGGGTCGTGCGACTCCCAGAAGGTCTTGAGCAACTGCTCGTACGAGACGACCTTGGGGTCGTAGACCACGCGGACCGCCTCGGTGTGGCCGGTCAGGCCCGAGCACGCCTCCTCGTAGGTGGGGTTCTCGGTGTAGCCGCCCTGGTAGCCCACCAGCGTGGTGTGAATCCCTGCCGGGAGCTCCCAGAACTTGCGCTCCGCGCCCCAGAAGCAGCCCAGCCCGAAGTCGGCGACCTCCAGGCCCTCGGGATAGGGGCCGGTCAGGGGGTTGCCGAGGACGGTGTGCCGGGCGGGGACCTCGAAGGCGGGCACATCCCGCCCCGTGAGCGCCTGCTCCGGGGTGGGTAGCTGCGGTGTGCGGCCGAAGAGCATGGGGTCTCCCTGGTCGGTCTCGGGTGCGGACGGGTAACGACTACAACGACCGGGGCGCCCCCCGCATTCCGGTTCGGCTCAAGGACGGTGCAGGTGGGGCCGGGGTGTCAGCCCGGCAGGCTCGCCGGGTTGCCGCCGTTGGCCTCGTACCCCGCGACCGCCAGCGCCCGGTACACCGCGAACTCCCCGGCCGGTTCCTCGGACAGGGTCCACGGCAGCGCGCCCACATGGCCGTCCACATGCACCAGCTGGTCCATGGCCTCCGCCCAGCGCTCGGCCCGCACCAGGAAGAACACCAGCAGATGCCGGACGTGCGCCAGCATCGGATCGTCCGGCCGGGCGGAGTGCACCGCGTGCAGCGCGCCGTGGATCGCCCTGACGACGACCTCGCTGCGGTAGAACCCCGAGACCAGGTTCACCTCCGGCAGATGCTCGAAGACGGCGAACAGCGGCAGCGCGGCCAGCAGCGAACCCTCCGGCGCGCGGGCGGCGGCGGCCTCGGCGAACGCGTACGCCTCCTCGCGCGAGCCGTGCCATTTCTCGCAGGTGTAGTGCAGCGCGGCCAGGTGCGCGCCCATGTGGTGCGGGGCGGTGTCGAGGATCTTCCCCCACAGCTCGTCGAACTCCGGCCGGGACCAGCCAAGTCCGCGCGCCACGGACAGCGCGACGATGTGCGGCACCGGGTCACCGGGGGCGGCGAGCGCGGCCCGGCCGCAGGCGTCGCGCGCCTCCTCCATGATGATCCGGAAGTCATCCGTGCCCGGCACCGAGGTGCGCCACGCCTGCTGCGCCAGGAACTCGGCGTGCACCGCCGCGCCGCCCGCGTCCTTCGGCTGCTCGGCCCGCCACACCCGCAGCCACTGCCCGCCCGGCGTCTGATGTATCCCGCCGGGCCGTGCGCGCAGCTCCAGCGAGGCCGCCCCGGCGAACGCCTGCACCCGCTGCCAGCGCCGCTCACCCTCCGCTTCCGTACCCGCGAGGATCTGGGCCGCGGCGCGGTGGTCGCCGGTGCGGCCGACCAGGTCCAGCACGTCCAGCAGGTCCTGGTCCGGGCCCGGCATCCGGATGTCCAGCTCCTCCTGGCGCAGGAAGCCGTATCGCTCCGGGTCGGCGGCGTCCGGGTGGCCCGGATGCACACGCTCGATCCCGCCGCGCCCGCGCCGGATCAGCGGGAGCAGCGCGAAGGCCAGCAGGGCCAGCGCCAGGAGCAGCCAGAGAGTCGCCATGAGTCAAGCGAACCAGATGCCGGCGGCACTTGGCCAACCCTCCCGCGAGCCTGTGGAAAACTCCCGTCCGCCGCCCCAGCCCCTGCCCGGCGTCCGGCAGCACCCCCGCGAGCGCACTACGCTCGGTGCACATGAGCGACAGGCACATCAGCGAGCACTTCGAGACTCTGGCGATCCACGCGGGCAACACCGCCGATCCCCTCACGGGCGCGGTCGTCCCGCCCATCTACCAGGTCTCGACCTACAAGCAGGACGGCGTCGGCGGGCTGCGCGGCGGTTACGAGTACAGCCGCAGCGCCAACCCGACCAGGACGGCGCTGGAGGAGAACCTCGCGGCGCTGGAGGGCGGCCGCAGCGGCTTCGCGTTCGCCTCCGGCCTCGCCGCCGAGGACACCCTGCTGCGTACGCTGCTCAGCCCCGGCGACCACGTCGTCATCCCGAACGACGCCTACGGCGGCACCTTCCGGCTCTTCGCCAAGGTCGCCACCCGCTGGGGCGTGGAGTGGTCCGTCGCCGACACCAGCGACCCGGCCGCCGTGCGCGCCGCGATGACCCCGCGTACCAAGGCCGTCTGGGTGGAGACCCCCTCCAACCCGCTGCTCGGTATCACCGACATCGCCGCCGTGGCCCAGGTCGCGCACGCCGGCGGGGCGAAGCTCGTCGTCGACAACACCTTCGCCACCCCTTACCTCCAGCAGCCGCTCTCGCTCGGCGCGGACGTCGTCGTGCACTCCCTGACCAAGTACATGGGCGGTCACTCGGACGTGGTCGGCGGTGCGCTGATCGTCGCCGACGAGGGTCTGGGCGAGGAGATCGGCTTCCACCAGAACGCGATGGGCGCCGTCGCCGGCCCCTTCGACTCCTGGCTGGTGCTGCGCGGCACCAAGACCCTCGCGGTGCGCATGGACCGGCACAGCGAGAACGCCACGAAGGTCGCCGACATGCTGTCCCGGCACCCGCGCGTGAGCGGCGTGCTCTACCCGGGGCTGCCCGAGCACCCCGGCCACGAGGTCGCCGCCAAGCAGATGCGGGCGTTCGGCGGCATGATCTCCTTCCGGGTCACCGGCGGCGAGGAGGCGGCCGTCGCGGTGTGCGACCGCGCCGAGATCTTCACCCTCGGCGAGTCCCTCGGCGGCGTGGAGTCCCTCATCGAGCACCCCGGCCGGATGACGCATGCCTCGGTCACCGGTTCGGCGCTGGAGGTCCCCGCCGACCTGGTCCGGCTGTCCGTGGGCATCGAGAACGCGGACGACCTGGTGGAGGACCTCAAGCAGGCGCTCGGCAAGTAAGCGGGCTCCTGCCTACCAGCCGGACAGGGGCGGGGTCGTCGAGGACGGCGGCTCCACCCACGGCCGGGTCAGCGCGGCCCAGGTGACGAACGCCATCGCCGCCGCGCCGAGCACCAGCCACAGCAGCCGGCGCGCTCGCCGGCGCAGGCGCAGCAGCCGGGCGCCCCGGCGCACCGCCTCCCCGGGCAGCTCCGGCGGCACGCTCACCGGGACCGTCTCCATCAGCCGCCGCACGGCTGCCTCGCGCTCCGGCCGGTTCACGGGCGCAGCGCTCTCATGACCGGGCCGCCCGCGCGCGGGGCGTCCCCGGGCGGCGGATGCAGCACCGTGGCCGTCGCCCGGTCGCAGAGGGCGTGCACCCGCTCGGCGGGCAGGCCCAGCAGGGCCGCCGTCTGCTCCACGGCCAGCCCCTCGTACAGCCGCAGCACCAGGACCAGCCGTTCGCGCGGGGTCAGTAGGGCGAGCGGGCCGTGCGGGCGGGAGCGGTGCCAGGCCGCGTGGGCGAAGCGGGTCGCCAGGTACTGGCGTGCGCGGTCATAGGGGTCCTCGCCCGGCGGGCTGTCCCAATGGGCGTAGGTGTGGGCGAGGGCCCGCGCCAGCAGGCGCCGCGCGCGCGGGTTGGCGTCCGGTGCCTCCGCGGTGAGCAGCGTAGCGGTGTGCAGCAGCCGGCCCGCCGCGCCCGCGACGAACCCCCCGAACTCCTGTGCCCTGCGGGCGTCCCGCACGGCCGGCCGATCACGCACCCCGCCTCCCCCCAGCACACCCTGCGGCGCGAGAAGCACCCTGGAGACCCGGACGCGCGCCGGGGCCCGGTCTCATCTGAGGCCCATGGGGGTCCAGGGGTCAAGAGCCGGGACGGAGCCTCCTATGATGCGGCGGGCGGCTGCGGCTGGACGGCCATGCGGGTGGAGAGCGCGGTGTTGAAACGGGTGAGGAGATCGCAGAAGCTCTCCCGCTCGGCCGGTGTCCACTCCTCGGTCAGCTCGGCCATCAACTGGCGCCGGGAGGCCCGGACCTCGGCCAGCCGGGTGCTGCCGCGCGGGGACAGCTGGAGCACCACCGCGCGGCCGTCCTCGGGGTGCGAGGTGCGCTTGACCAGGCCCGCGTCCACCAGCGGGGCCACTTGCCGGGTCACCGTGGAGGAGTCGATCCCCATGCTCTCGGCGAGCGCCTTGACGCCCATGGGGCCCTCGTTGTCGAGACGGTTGAGCAGGAGGTAGGCGGCGCGGTCCATGGAGTTGCGCACCTGCCCGACCCCGCCGAGCCGCGTCTGTTCGGCGCGGCGCGCGAACACCGCCACCTCGTGCTGGAGGGTGTCGAGCAGACCGCTGGCACCGACGGTTGTCATGTCCATCGACATATCAGGTGTTGTGGGCATGGCCGGAGGCTCACTTCATGAAGGGGTGCTGGGTTGGGGGACAGGGTACGCGGCATGGCGGCGGCCCGTACGGGCGCCGGGGAAACCGGTCCGGTCGTCCGGCTCGGCGCCGGGTGCGTTGGTGAACTGCGAGACTTGGGGCATGAGCTACCGCACGGCCCACCCCTTGCGCTCCGTGACCCTCGACGACGTGCGCGGGGCGCAGAAGATGCTCTCGGGCGTGGCCCGCACGACCGCCCTGGAGAGCAGCAGGCAGCTCTCCCGGCTGGTGGGCTCACCGGTCCACCTGAAGTGCGAGAACCTGCAGCGGACGGGCTCGTTCAAGCTCCGCGGCGCCTACGTCCGCATCGCCGGGCTGCTCCCCGAGGAACGGGCCGCGGGGGTGGTCGCCGCGAGCGCCGGGAACCACGCGCAGGGCGTCGCGCTGGCCTCCTCCCTGCTGGGCGTGCGCTCCACCGTCTTCATGCCGCAGGGCGCCCCGCTGCCCAAGGTCAGCGCCACCCGGGAGTACGGCGCCGAGGTGCGCCTGCACGGCCAGGTCGTGGACGAGGCCCTCTGGGCGGCGCAGGACTACGCGGCCGAGACGGGCGCGGTGTTCATCCACCCCTTCGACCACCCCGACATCATCGCGGGCCAGGGCACGGTCGGCCTGGAGATCCTGGAGCAGTGCCCAGAGGTGGGCACGATCGTCGTCGGCATGGGCGGCGGCGGCTTGGCGGCCGGGATCGCGGTGGCGGTGAAGTCGGTCCGCCCGGACGTGCGGATCATCGGTGTGCAGGCCGAGGGTGCCGCCGCCTACCCGCCCTCGCTGGCCGCCGGGTATCCGGTGACGGTGGGGAGCCCGGCGACCATGGCCGACGGGATCAAGGTCGGCACGCCCGGCGTGGTGCCGTTCGGGATCGTGGCCGAGCTGGTGGACGAGGTGCGCACGGTCAGCGAGGACCAGCTCTCGGCCGCGCTGCTGCTGTGCCTGGAGCGGGCCAAGCTGGTCGTGGAACCGGCGGGCGCGAGTCCCGTCGCGGCGCTGCTGGCCGACCCCGGCGGCTTCCCCGGCCCGGTCGTCGCGGTGCTGTCCGGCGGCAATGTGGACCCGGTGCTGCTCCAGCGGGTGCTGCGGCACGGCATGGCCGCGCAGGGCCGCTACCTGGCGGTCCGGCTGCGGCTGACCGACCGCCCCGGCGCGCTCGCCACCCTGCTCGCCGTGCTGTCGGCTGCCGACGCCAACGTCCTCGACGTCAGCCACATCCGCACCGACCCCCGCCTCGGCCTGAGCGAGGCGGAGGTGGAACTCCACCTGGAGACCCAGGGCCCCACCCACCGCGCCGAAGTCACCGACGCCCTGCGGGAGTCGGGGTACGTGATCATCGACTGAGCCCTACCGGGCGGGCCCGCGCCGGCCGACGTGTCACCCGTTCGGGGAAGGAATCCGAGAACCCGTTGAGAGACGCGATACATCGCGTTACGGTGTGCGGTGTGGGGGCCGGAGCCACTCGCTCGCCGGGGGTGCCGGGTCCGCGTGCCAGTCAGCTGCCGTGCACCACCGACCATGTGGAGACACCATGCCGGGCGCCATCTATGCCGAGGGTCTGGTGAAGACCTTCGGAGACGTAAGGGCACTGGACGGCGTCGATCTCGATGTGCCAGAGGGGACGGTCCTGGGGCTGCTCGGACCGAACGGCGCGGGCAAGACCACCACCGTCCGCTGTCTGACCACCCTGCTGCGTCCCGACAGCGGCAGAGCGGTCGTCGCGGGCGTGGACGTGCTGAAGAACCCCGACACCGTCCGCCGCTCCATCGGCCTGTCCGGCCAGTTCGCGGCGGTCGACGAGTATCTGACCGGCCGGGAGAACCTCCAGATGGTCGGCCGGCTCTACCAGATGCGGGGCAGCGCGGCGAAGGAGCGCGCGGCCGAGCTGCTGGAGCAGTTCCATCTCGCCGACGCCGCCGACCGCCCGGCCAAGACCTACTCCGGCGGCATGCGCCGCAGGCTCGACCTCGCGGCCGCGCTCGTGGTCTCGCCGCCCGTGATGTTCATGGACGAGCCGACCACCGGCCTCGACCCCCGCAACCGCCAGCAGCTCTGGGAGGTCATCCAGCAGCTCGTCTCCGGCGGCACCACCCTGCTGCTCACCACGCAGTACCTGGAGGAGGCCGACCACCTCGCCCATGACATCGCCGTGGTCGACCAGGGCCGGGTCATCGCCCAGGGCACCTCCGACCAGCTCAAGGCCCGCACCGGCGGCGAGCGCGTCGAGGTCGTGGTGCACGAGCGGGACCGGATCGCGGACACCGCCGGGGTGCTGCGCGCCCTGGGCAAGGGCGAGACCACGATCGAGGAGCACACCCGCAAGCTCACCGTCCCCGTCACCGGCGGCGCCAAGCTGCTCGCCGAGGTCATCCGGGAGCTGGACACCCGGGGCATCGAGATGGACGACATCGCGCTGCGCCGCCCCACCCTCGACGACGTGTTCCTCTCCCTGACCGGACACACCGCCGAGGCCGCCCCGGACGCCGCCGAGAACACCGAGAACACCGAGAACGCAGAGAACACCACCGAGACCCAGGGGGCCGTCAAGTGAGTGCCGTCAGCGACACCGCGCGGGCCGTGGCGCCCGCCAACCCCTTCAGCAGAGCCGTCCGCGACTCGCTGATCGTGGCCCAGCGGAACCTGATCCGCATGGTCCGGATTCCCGAGGTCGTCATCTTCGGTCTCATCCAGCCGATCATGTTCGTCGTGCTGTTCACCTATGTCTTCGGCGGCTCGATGAAGATCGGCGGCAGCACCAGCGCCACCGCCTACACCAACTTCCTGATGGCCGGGATCTTCGCGCAGACCGTCACCTTCGCCACCGCGGGCGCCGGCGCGGGCATCGCCGACGACATGCACAAGGGCCTGGTGGACCGCTTCCGCTCGCTGCCCATGGCGCGCGGCGCGGTGCTGACCGGCCGCACCCTGGCCGACCTGGTGCAGACCGCGCTCACCCTGCTGGTGCTGGCCGCCGTCGCCCTGCTGGTCGGCTGGCGGGTGGGGTCCGACGGCGACACGAACGCCCTGAAGGTGCTCGCCGCCTTCGGCCTGCTGCTCCTGCTCGGGTACGCGTTCACCTGGATCGGCGCCCTCATCGGACTCTCCGTGCGCACCCCCGAGGCGGCCACCTCCGGCGGCCTGGTCTGGCTCTTCCCGGTCACCTTCCTGTCCAACGCGTTCGTGGACACCAGCAACATGACCCCGTGGCTGCGGCACCTCGCGGACTGGAACCCGTTCAGCGCCACCGTCGAGGCGGCCCGCGTGCTGTTCGCCAACCCCGGTCGGTCCACGTCGACCGCGTGGCCCATGCAGCACCCGATGTGGGCCTCGCTGATCTACTCCATACTGATCATCGTGGTCTTCCGCACCCTTGCGGTCCGCAAGTACCGCTCGGCCGCCGCCTGAGGGGAACCGGCGGCGGGTCCGCCGGGCACGACGAAGCCCCCGGTGCCTGACGGGCACCGGGGGCCGGTCGGAGCAACGCGCCGGGTCAGCCCGAGTACGGCTCGGCCTTCAGGATCGTCACCGAGGCCCGCTTGCCGTTCGGCAGCTCGTACTCCGCGTCCTCGCCGACCTTGTGGCCGAGCACACCCGAGCCGAGCGGGGACTGCGGGGAGTAGGTCTCGACATCGGAGCTGGCGTACTCACGGGAGGCGAGCAGGAAGGTCATCGTGTCGTCCTCGTCACCGTCGAAGGCGATCGTGACGACCATGCCCGGAGCGACGGCGCCGTCGGTGGAAACCGGGGCCTCGCCCACCTTGGCGTTCTCCAGGAGCTGGGTCAGCTGGCGCACGCGCAGCTCTTGCTTGCCCTGCTCCTCCTTGGCCGCGTGGTACCCGCCGTTCTCGCGCAGGTCGCCCTCCTCGCGCGCAGCCGCGATCTTGGCCGCGATCTCGGTGCGCGCAGGACCAGTAAGGTACTCAAGCTCGTCCTTGAGCTTGTTGTACGCCTCCTGGGTCAGCCAGGTGACGTTCTCGCTGGTCTGGGTCACAGGGTGCTCCTCGTCGGTACAGGAATACAAAGCATCGCCCTACCCAGAAGCATGTTCTCTGTTGGATGGGCGAAACCACGAGCCTAACAATTCAGGGGCGAAAGGGGGAGGACATAAGCCATCAGAATCGCATCGGCGCAGCTCACGCCGTACACATTCCGGGTGACGCCTCAGCCCGCGTGGCAGCCCAGCAGTTCGGCGGTGCTTCCCTTGGCCGTCGTACGGATCGTGACGACCTTGTCCACCCGGGTGTCCGGCCCGGTGAAGCGGAAGTCGGCCCGGCCGACCTCGGCCCCGTCGGCCGACTGGGAGCGCAGGGTGCAGTAGCCGTCGACGTCCGCGTCCCGGTGGACCTCCAGGTGCACGCGCACCGAGTCGTCCGTGGCCTGGAAGGCGATGACCTGGGCGCTGATCTCGTTCTTGCCGACGTAGTGGTAGGCGAAGTAGCCGATCAGCGCGAGCAGGGCCGCGCCCAGTACCGCGCCGAGGACCTTGAGCCGGTGGTCGTCGGCACGCCCGTCCGGGGAGCGGCCGTAACGGCCCTCGGGCAGCCGCGTGCTCGCCGTACCCATGATCGTCCTCTCCGCGGAATTATTCCTCCCCCGATTCGGTCACTATAGAAGCCTGCCGCCCGCCCTCCGACCGCCGCCCCATGGACGACGTGCTCCCGGCACGGCACCCGTTGACTGCCCCACCGACCGCGGGGCGCCGACCAACAAGGAACAAGTCTTGACTGACCAGCTGCGACTGATGGCCGTGCACGCCCACCCCGACGACGAGTCGAGCAAGGGCGCGGCCACCATGGCGAAGTACGTGTCCGACGGGGTGGACGTGCTGGTGGTGACCTGCACCGGTGGAGAGCGCGGGTCCATCCTCAACCCCAAGCTCCAGGGCGACGCGTACATCGAGGAGCACATCCACGAGGTGCGCAAGAAGGAGATGGACGAGGCCCGCGAGATCCTCGGCGTCCAGCAGGAGTGGCTCGGCTTCGTCGACTCCGGCCTGCCCGAGGGCGACCCGCTGCCCCCGCTGCCGGAGGGCTGCTTCGCCCTGGAGGACGTCGACAGGGCGGCCGGCGAGCTGGTCCGCAAGATCCGTGCGTTCCGCCCGCAGGTGATCACCACCTACGACGAGAACGGCGGCTACCCGCACCCCGACCACATCATGACCCACAAGATCTCGATGGTGGCGTTCGAGGGCGCGGCGGACACCGGGAAGTACCCCGAGGCCGAGTTCGGCCCGGCCTTCCAGCCGGACAAGCTCTACTACAACCAGGGCTTCAACCGCCCCCGCACCGAGGCCCTGCACAACGCGATGCTGGACCACGGGCTGGAGTCGCCGTACGGGGACTGGCTCAAGCGCTGGAACGAGTTCGAGCGGGTCGAGCGCACCCTGACCACGCATGTCCCGTGCGCGGACTTCTTCGAGATCCGGGACAAGGCGCTGATCGCGCACGCCACCCAGATCGACCCCGACGGCGGCTGGTTCAAGGTTCCGATGCAGCTCCAGAAGGAGGTCTGGCCCACCGAGGAGTACGAGCTGGCGAAGTCCCTCGTGGACACCTCCCTCCCCGAGGACGACCTCTTCGCGGGCATCCGGGACAATGCCTGACATGAGCGCAAGCGTGAGCCTCGCAGTGACGCATCTCGTCCCCCTCGCCAAGGAGATCGACGAGAACAAGGTCACCCCCGGCGTCCTCGGTTTCATCGTGTTCGCGGTGATGGCCCTGGCCGTGTGGGGGCTGATGAAGTCCATGAGCAAGCACATGGGCAAGGTCGACTTCAAGGAGGCGCCCGCCAAGGGCGAGACCCCCGGCCCGAAGGCCGACTCCCGGCAGGGCTGACCCCGCCGTGAGC
>NZ_JBHXLV010000075.1:0-27249 GCF_042721685.1 Streptomyces sp. NPDC058459
CATCAGGGCCGCGCCCCCACCCCGTCGCCGCTGTGCTCAGCCGAACTGCTGCTCAAGGTCTTTCAGCTTGCGCTCCAGCGAGTCGAGCCGGGGCAGGGCCATCGTGTCGTCCTCGGCGGTGAGGTCGACGGTGACCGGTTCGGTGCCTTCGCGCACTGCCTGGAGCGAAGGCCGTGAGCGTGCGGCCGGCTTGTCCGACGCCGCCGTGGCGGACTCCCCGGTCGCGGAGGCACGGTCAAGCTGCATCTCCACGGTGCGGGCGGGCGTCCGGCCCGCGACGCCCCGGGCGCCTCGGGTGAGCGCCTTCAACTGCGCACGCTCCACCCGCTGCTGATCGCGCCGGCGCTGCCGGGCCGCGTTCTTCTCCCGCTTGTCGTCGCGCACCTCCTCCACCGCCTCGTCCAGGCTGCGCACGCCCTCCAGCAGCATGAGCGACCAGGCCCCGTACGTCTCGCGGGGCGCCCGGACCCAGCGGACGATGCGGATCTGGGGCAGCGGGCGCGGCACCAGACCCTGTTCGCGCAGGGCGGCCCGGCGGGTCTGCTTCAGCGCGCGGTCGAACAGCACCGCGGCCGAGAGGGACATGCCGGAGAAGAACTGCGGCGCGCCGTCGTGGCCGATCCCCCTGGGCGCGTGCACCCAGTTGAACCAGGCCGCGGCGGCGGCGAACATCCACACCAGCATCCGGGACCCCAGGGCGGCGTCGCCGTGGCTGGCCTCACGCACGGCGAGCACCGAGCAGAACATGGCCGCGCCGTCCAGGCCGAACGGCACCAGGTACTGCCAGCCGTCGGTGAGCCCGAGGTTCTGCTCGCCGAAACCGACCAGGCCGTGGAAGGAGAGGGCCGCCGCGACCGCCGCGCAGCAGAACAGCAGGACGTAGGAGGCGCTGCCGTAGAAGGCTTCCTTGCGCCTGCGGCGCTCCTCGCTGCGTTCCCAGGAGTCGTCGGAGCCCGCCTTGTCCCCGGAGGAGCGCTTGCCGCGCGCGAGCACCGCGATCGCCGCCGTCACGCCCAGGAGCAGCACGGCGCCCGGAAGCAGCCAGTTCAGCGATATGTCGGTCATGCGCATCAGGGGTCCCTTGCCTTGGGATAGGGCGCCTTGGGATAGGGCGTGTCGCCCGTCATAGTGACCCATTTCCGGCGCCCGGCCGGGGATTTCGGGGCAACGGTCCGCCAAAGGGGCGCGAGCGCGGCGTGCTGGCGCTCTTCTGCTCGAACTATGTGTGGTGGATGGGCTGTTCAGTTCGATTCAAGCCGCTCGAACGAGTGGTTACGGCGGGCTCAGGCGGCCACGGCGACGGCGAGCCGGGCGATCCGGTCGCTGTCGCAGGTGCGCGGGCAGGTGGCGCAGGTGTCCTCGGGCCGCAGCGTGTAGAACATGCAGCAGCTGACCCGGTCACGGGTGGCCAGCGGCTCGCCGGCCGGGCCCGTCAGCTCACGGAACGCGGCCGAGCCCGCGTACGGGCGGGTGGTGCCCGGCAGCAGCAGTTCCAGCTCGCGCATCGCGCGCCGCTCCTCGCCCTCGCCGAGGAGGGAGGCGAAGTACCACAGGCCCTCGACGATCTCGTCCGTCGCCATGCCCCACAGCGCGCGGCCGCGCCGCCGCATGCGCGGGCCGAAGCCGCCCAGCACCGGTTCCAGGTGCTCGGCGACGGCCGCGCGGACCTCGGCCCGCAGCGCCTCCTCGTCGGCCACGACGACCGCCTCGGGCAGCCCGGCGGCCGGGTCGTCCGGCAGGCAGGCGAAGGTGCCCGGCCGTACGGTCATCCGGCCCTCGGTGCGGTGGTAGGCGACGTGGGGCGCGGGCAGCCGGGGGACCCGGCGGTGCAGGAACCAGGGGACGGTGATGAGGAGGCACGCGGGCCAGGCGTAGCGGTGCAGGCCGAAGCCGGCGATGACGTCCGGGCGGGCGGACCTGCCGTAGTCCCGCAGCACCTGGGCGTCGTCCCACGCGAGGAACGAGTCGAGCTGGGCGCCGCCCGCCGCGAGCCCGTCGGCGGTCACCCAGCCGTCGCCCACCGGCAGGGGGTGTGCCGCGTCCTGAAGGACGCTCACGGTCAGTCCCGGACAGACCTCGCTCAGCCGGGCGTACGCTGCGGTGAGCGGCGAGGCCGTAGCGGGCATGGCGGACCACCGGTCCTTCGAATACGGGGGCGGGTCTAAAGGTAAGGCTAACCTTACCCATCTTCCCGGGAATTTGAAGTGCCGCCTTCTGCGCCTAAGGTGCTTGACGGACATGTGACGGTCCGTCGTCGGGGTCGGGACCGGCCCCACGCCGTGGCGCCCCCGACACCCCGGCCGCCGGCCAGCCCGAGGAGGACCCGTGAAGCAGGGCCTGCACGACGCCCATGGGGCGGGGCTGCCCTGGCACGCCGCGCGGCCCGCCGCCTCGCGGGTACCGGACCGGTCCGGCGCCGCCGAGACCCGCGAGCGGGCCGACAGCGCCTCCGGCGTTCGGGGTGAGCACACGCACGGCGAGCCGCCGCTTCCCAGGCCGCGCGCGGTCGTGCAGCGGGCCTCGGTACGCGGGCAGGTCCTCGACGCGCTGCGCTCCGCGCTGATGACCGGCGAACTGTGTCCCGGCGAGGTCTACTCGGCGCCGGTGCTCGGTGAGCGTTTCGGTGTCTCGGCCACCCCGGTCCGCGAGGCCATGCAGCAGCTCGCGCTGGAGGGCGCCGTCGAGGTCGTCCCCAACCGGGGCTTCCGGGTCGTGCGGCGCGGCCCCCGCGAGCTGGCCGAGCTGGCGGAGGTACGGGCGCTGCTGGAGGTCCCCGTCCTGCTGCGGCTGGCCGGTACCGTACCGGCCGCCCACTTCGCCGAGCTGCGCCCGCTCGCCGAGGACACCGCCCGCGCGGCCGCCGCCGGCTGCCCCGCCCGGTACGCCGAGGCCGACCGCGCCTTCCACCGCGCCCTCCTCGCCCTCGCGGGCAACCAACAGCTCCTGCGCATCTCGGAAGACCTCCACCGCCGCGCCCAGTGGCCCCTGCTGGACACCCCGCCCCGCCGGCACCGGGCCGTCCTGCTCCGCGACGCCGCCCAGCACACCGCCCTCCTGGACGCGCTGGCCACCGGCGACCTGGACCTGGTGGGCGACCTGGTCACGGAGCACTTCACCCACCGGGACTGAGGGGGCGTTTCCCGGGCCGGTGCCGGCCCCCGGTCGCGCCGGGGCGGGCCTCCGCCGTCCCCCGGGACGCCCGCCGGAGGCACTCTCAGGCGGTGGCCGCCCCCGGGGCCGGTGGGTTCAGGTGCTCGGCGAGCCAGGTGGGGACTCCGCCCAGGAGGCGGAAGAGGCGGCGGGCTTCCTCGCGGAGGCGGGAGGCTTCCGGTTCGGGCTCCGTGTCCGCGAGGGAGACCAGGGCGGGGGCGGTGCCCACCAGGTAGCCCAGTTCCTCGCGCAGCCGCAGGGATTCGGCGAAGCCGTGCCGGGCCTCGGCCAACTCGCCCTCACGCAGGGCCAGTCCGGCGAGGTGACGCCAGGTGAAGGAGAGCAGCAGCGGGTCGGCCTGCGCGGTGGCGCCCGCGTGGGCGCGGCGGTAGGCGGCGCGGGCGGCCTGCGGGGCATGGGCCAGGTTCTCGGCCAGCAGCCCCCGCCGGAAGTCCAGCAGGGCCCGCCCCGGAGCCCCCGGCGCGATCAGCGCCGCCGCCCGGCCGAGCGCCGCCCGCGCCTCGTCCGCCCGGTCCCGTACGCCATGGAGCGTGGCGGTGTAGGCGAGCTGACCGCGCTCGCAGGCCGCCGCACCCCGCTCCTCGTCGCTGTGGGCCCGCGCCTCGGCGGTGCGCAGCGCGTCCTCGGCCGCCTCCCAGCCCCGCTCGGTGTACAGGCACCGCTCCACCAGCAGCGCGGCCCGCTGGAGCGTCGCCGCCGGGGTGTCGGTGGGCAGGAGAGCGGCCGCGTCGGCCCAGCAGGCCCGCGAGCGCAGCCGCCACACCGCGGTCCGGAGCGGATCGTCATCGGCGGTCGTTCCGTCACCAGACATGGCGGGATGCGCCACGTTGCCCTCCCCGAGCACGCCGTCGAGCTGTTGAGTGCGTGCATTCCAGCACCGATCACCGGCCGGGCCAAGAGGATGGGTGAAACCTTTCACAAAGTTGCGGAGGGGTCGCCGATCGGCCGCGGGGTGGCGCCGGAAGATCGAATCCGGTCCCCGGCACCGGCCGCCGCTGATCACGGCCCTGGGGGCACGCTCGGCGCACCCCCGGCGCGGCCTCAGCTCATCCGCAGCGCGAGGAAGAAGTCGAGCTTGTCCTCCAGGCGGGACAGGTCCCGGCCCGTCAACTGCTCGATGCGCCCCACCCGGTACCGCAGGGTGTTGACGTGCAGATGCAGCCGGCTCGCGCACCGGGTCCAGGAGCCGTCGCAGTCGAGGAACGCCTCCAGCGTCGGGATCAGCTCGGCCCGGTGACGCCGGTCGTACGCGGTCAGCGGGTCCAGCAGCCGGGCGGTGAAGGCGCGGCGCACGTCGTCCGGGACGAACGGCAGCAGCAGCACGTGCGAGGCCAGCTCCTGGTGCCCGGCGGCGCACACCCGGCCGGGCCGGGCCGCGGCGACCCGGCGGGCGTGCCGGGCCTCCTCCAGCGCCCCGCGCAGCCCCTCCGCCAAGTGCACCGCGGCGCTGACGCCCAGGGTGAGCCGCCCGTCGCCCTCCAGGCCAGCCGACAGCGCCTCGCGCACCGCGCGCGGCAGCGCGTCGGCGTGCAGCCCGGCCTCGGAGCCGTCGTGCTCGGTGGAGACGGCGGGCAGCGGCACCAGCGCCACCGCCTCGTCCCCGGTGTGCGCGACGGCGACCCGGTCGGCCGCCTCCGGACCGGTGGCCAGCGGGTCGACGAGGACCTCCTCCAGCAGCGACTGGGCGACCGGCCCGCCCGCGACGGCGCCGTCGTCCCACTCGACGCGGGCCACGACCACTTGCCAGTGCGGGGCCGCCCCGAGCCCCGGCAGCAGCACGGGCGCGGCGACCCGCAGGCGCGCCGCGATCTCGGCGGGCGCCGCGCCGCCCTGCACCAGCTCCAGCACGTCCTGGGCGAGCCGGCGGCGCACGGTACGGGCGGCGTCCCGCCGGTCCCGCTCGACGGCGATCAGCTGGGTGACGTCCCGGAGCAGGTCGAGCCGCTCCTCGGGCCAGTCGGCGGCGTCCGCCTCGACGGCCATCAGCCAGTCCGACAGCACCGTCTCCCGCACGTCCCGCACGTCCCGCTCGTCCTGCGGGGCGTGGCCGGAGGAACCGACCGGGAACAAGGAGTACGTGGCACCCTCCACCCGCACCCGGTGCGGTCCGCGCCGCCCCGTGCGTACGGCGGTCAGGTGCTCGGCGGCCAGCCGCGCGCAGGTCTCCGGCGGCAGCGCCGGGCCCGCGACCTTGGACCCGGCTATCAGCCGTCCGGTGGGGGAGAGCACCCAGGCGCGCAGGTCGAGGTCGCTGCCGAGCAGGTCGAGGACCACGTCCGGGCCGCCGCCCGCCGGGCCGGACGTCATCATGCGCCGGTGCCGGTCCACCACGGCGGCCAGGTCGCCGGCCCGCTCGCCGGAGACCTGGCGCACCACGTGCTCGGTGATCGTGGCGAAGGCCACCGACTCGTGCACGGCGAACAGCGGCATCCGGTGCTGGGCGCAGGCCACCACCAGGTCCTCCGGTACGTCACCCAGCTCGGCCTCCCCGGCCGCCAGGGCGGTCACCCCAGCCTGCGCCAGGAGGCGGACGAACGGCTCGGAGTCGGCGGCGTCCCGGCGCCAGGCCAGCCCCGTGAGGACCACCTCGCCGCCGGAGAGATAGCGGCTCGGGTCGCGCAGGTCGGTGGTCATGACCCCGCGGACCGTACGGTCCAGCTCGTCCTCGCCGCCGAGCAGCCGCAGCCCCAGCGCATCGGTGTCCAGCAGTGCGCGCAGCCGCATCTCGTCGCCGCCGTTCTGTGTCGAAAAGTCCGCTTGATCTGGATGGGTGACGGAGGCGGAGCCGGTGCGGGGCGCGCGGGCCGTGCCCCGCACCTGCGGTGTCTCCTGTGTTTCCCGGGGAAAACTGAGAGGTTGCTGATGGCCTTCGTTCATACGAATCTACAAGATGACCTCCGTGGCCAGCCAACTCCTTCGGGTCTTCGGTGACTGACCCCGCCGCGACACCCACCGGTGTACTGATGTCACGACCCTCGCGCCACGAGACGGAAGAAGAGAGCCGGCCATGGACTTCCTTCGCCCCGCCGGCTGGGAGGAGGCGCTCGCCGCGAAGGCCGAGCACCCCACCGCCGTGCCGATCGCCGGGGGCACCGACGTGATGGTCGAGATCAACTTCGACCACCGCCGCCCCACCCATCTGCTCGATCTCACCCGCGTCCACGAGCTGACCGAGTGGGAGACCGGCGCGAACGCGGTACGCCTGGGCGCCTCCGTCCCGTACGCGCGGATCATGCGGCACCTGCGCGCCGAACTGCCCGGTCTCGCACTCGCCGCGCACACCGTCGCCTCCCCGCAGATCCGCAACCGGGGCGGTGTCGGCGGCAACCTCGGCACCGCCTCACCTGCCGGTGACGCCCACCCTGCGCTGCTCGCGGCCGGGGCCGAGGTCGAGGCGGAGTCGGCGGCGCGCGGCACCCGGCTCATCCCCGTCGACGCCTTCTACACCGGGGTCAAGCGCAACGCCCTGGAGCCCGACGAACTGATCCGCGCCGTCCGGATCGCCAGGGCCGACGGCCCCCAGCAGTACTCCAAGGTCGGCACCCGCAACGCCATGGTCATCGCGGTGTGCGCCTTCGGTCTCGCCCTGCACCCCGTGACCCGTACCGTCCGCACCGGTATCGGCTCCGCCGCGCCCACCCCGATCCGGGCCGAGGTCGCCGAGCAGTTCCTCAACTCGGCACTGGAGGAAGGCGGGTTCTGGGAGAACGGCCGGACCGTCGCCCCCTCTGCCGTGCAGCGGTTCGCATCCCTGTGCGCCGCCGCCTGCAACCCCGTCGACGACGTACGCGGCACCGCCGACTACCGGCGCCACGCGATCGGCGTACTGGCCCGCCGCACGCTGACGTGGGCCTCGGAGTCGTACCGGAACGGACGCCGGGCCACCGAAGGAGCCGCGTGATGCGCGTCAGCCTGACCGTCAACGGACGCCCGCAGCGGGCCGACGACGTCTGGGAGGGCGAGTCCCTGCTCTTCGTGCTGCGCGAACGCCTCGGCCTGCCCGGCGCCAAGAACACCTGCGAACAGGGCGAGTGCGGGTCCTGCACCGTCCGCCTGGACGGTGAGCTGGTCTGCTCCTGCCTGGTCGCGGCGGGCCAGGCCGAGGGCCGTGACGTCGTCACCGTCGAAGGCCTGGCCGACCACGCCGAACGGCGCCGGACCGCCGCGCCCGGCGTCGGCCTCGACGAGGCCCGCCGCTGGCAGCCGTCACCGGCAAAGGGCACCCGACTCGCCCCGATCCAGCAGGCGTTCATCGAGGCCGGCGCCGTCCAGTGCGGCTTCTGCACCCCCGGTCTGCTGGTCGCCGCCGACGAACTCCTGGAGCGGCACCCGGAGCCCACCGACGCCGACATCCGCGAGGCACTCTCCGGCAACCTCTGCCGCTGCACCGGCTACGAGAAGATCATGGACGCCGTCCGCCTGGCGGCCGCCCGGCAGGCCGGGGAGGTCTGACATGCCCGCATCCGGACCGGCCGGTATCCCCACCGGACTCACCCAGGGGGCCCAGGCGGCGGGCGGCATCGGCGAGTCCACGCTCCGCCCGGACGGCATCCTCAAGGTCACCGGAGAGTTCGCCTACTCCTCCGACCTGTGGCACGAGGACATGCTCTGGGGCCACCTGCTGCGCTCCACCGTCGCCCACGCCGAGATCGTGTCCATCGACGTCTCCGAGGCCCTGGCCCTGCCCGGCGTGCACGCCGTCCTGACCTACGACGACCTGCCCACCGGCGTACGCACCTACGGCCTGGAGATCCAGGACACCCCGGTCCTCGCTCACGGCAAGGTCCGCCACCACGGCGAACCCGTCGCCGCCGTCGCCGCCGACCACCCCGAGACCGCCCGCCGGGCCGCCGCCAGGATCCGCGTCGAGTACCGCGAACTGCCCGTCATCACCGACGAGTCGTCCGCCACCGCCCCCGACGCCGTCCTGGTCCACGAGGACCGCACCGACCACCACGCGCCGTACGTCCCCCACCCCAACATCCTGCACCGCCAGCCCGTCGTGCGCGGCGACGCCGCGGCGGCCGCCGCGCGGGCCGACGTGATCGTGCGCGGCGAGTACACCTTCGGCATGCAGGACCAGGCGTTCCTCGGCCCCGAGTCCGGCCTCGCGGTGCCCGAGGAGGACGGCGGGGTCCACCTCCACATCGCCACCCAGTGGCTCCACTCCGACCTGCGCCAGATCGCCCCCGTCCTGGGCCTGCCCGAGGACAAGGTCCGTATGACGCTGGCCGGGGTCGGCGGGGCGTTCGGCGGCCGCGAGGACCTGTCGATGCAGATCCACGCCTGCCTGCTGGCGCTGCGCACCGGCAAGCCCGTGAAGATCGTCTACAACCGTTTCGAGTCGTTCTTCGGCCATGTCCACCGCCACCCCGCCAAGCTGACCTACGAGCACGGCGCGACCAGGGACGGCCTGCTCACTCATGTGAGGTGCCGGATCGTCCTGGACGGCGGCGCCTACGCCTCCGCCTCCCCGGCCGTGGTCGGCAACGCCGCCTCCCTCGGCATCGGCCCGTACGACGTCGGCGACGTCGACATCGAGGCCATCGCCCTCTACACCAACAACCCGCCCTGCGGGGCGATGCGCGGCTTCGGCGCCGTTCAGGCGTGCTTCGCCTACGAGGCCCAGATGGACAAGCTGGCCAGGGAACTCGGTCTTGACCCGGTGGAGTTCAGACAGCGCAACGCGATGGAGCAGGGCAGCACCCTGCCCACCGGCCAGGTGGTGGACGCCCCCGCGCCGGTCGCCGAACTCCTGCGCCGTGTCAAGGCGATGCCGCTGCCTCCCGAGCGCCAGTGGGAGTCCAGCGAGGGCACCGACGTACGGGAGTTGCCCGGCGGTCTGTCCAACACCACGCACGGCGAAGGGGTGGTGCGCGGGATCGGCTACGCGGTCGGCATCAAGAACGTGGGTTTCTCCGAGGGGTTCGACGACTACTCCACCGCGCGCGTCCGCATGGAGGTCGTCGCCGGGGAACCGGTCGCCGTCGTGCACACCGCGATGGCGGAGGTCGGCCAGGGCGGGGTCACCGTGCACGCGCAGATCGCCCGGACCGAACTCGGCGTGGAGCAGGTCACCGTCCAGCCCGCCGACACCCGTGTGGGCAGCGCCGGTTCGACCTCCGCGTCCCGGCAGACGTACGTCACCGGCGGCGCCGTCCGCAACGCCTGCGCGCTGGTGCGGGAGCGGGTACTGGAGATCGGGCGCCGCAAGTTCGGCACGTACCACCCGGCCTGGGCCACCGCCGAACTCCTGCTGGAGCGCGGCAAGGTGGTCACCGACGGCGGTGAGGTGCTGGCCGGCCTCGCGGACGTGCTGGAGGGGGAGAGCGTCGAGATCGAACGGGAGTGGCGGCACCGGCCGACCCAGCCCTTCGACCGGCGCACCGGCCAGGGCGACGGCCATGTGCAGTACTCCTTCGCCGCGCACCGCGCCGTCGTGGAGGTCGACACGGAACTCGGCCTGGTCAAGGTGGTCGAACTGGCCTGCGCCCAGGACGTCGGCAGGGCCCTCAACCCGCTCTCCGTGCTCGGCCAGATCCAGGGCGGCACCGTGCAGGGCCTCGGCGTCGCGGTGATGGAGGAGATCCTCGTGGACCCGGTCACGGCGAAGGTGCGCAACCCGTCCTTCACCGACTACCTGATCCCGACCATCCTCGACACCCCGACCATCCCGGTCGACATCCTCGAACTCGCCGACCACCACGCCCCCTACGGCCTTCGGGGGGTCGGCGAGGCCCCCACCCTGTCCTCGACCCCGGCCGTGCTCGCCGCGATCCGCGCCGCGACCGGACTCGAACTGGACCGCACCCCGGTACGGCCCGAGCACCTCACCGGCACGGCATGAGAGCGATGCGTCAGGAGGCCGTCGGATGCTGGACATCGCCCAGGAACTGAACGCGTGGGCCGCCACGGGCCGCGACTTCGCGGTCGCCACCGTGGTCGCCGTCGGCGGCAGCGCCCCCCGCAGCCCCGGCGCCGCCCTCGCGGTCGACACCGGGGGCAGCGTCGTCGGCTCGGTCTCCGGGGGCTGTGTGGAGGGCGCGGTGTACGAGCTGTGCCGACAGGCACTCGCGGACGGCCGGCCCGTGCTGGAGCGCTTCGGGTACGACGACGAGGACGGCCTGGGCACCGGGCTGACCTGCGGCGGGACCATCGATGTGCTGGTGGTCCCGGTCCGTGTCGGCGGCCGGGACCGGCCGGTGCTCACCGCCGCGACGGCCGCCGCCGCGAACGGCGGGGCGGTGGCGCTCGCCCGGATCGTGGCGGGCCCGGCCGCGCTGCTCGGCGGCCCCCTGCTCGTCCACGGCGACGGCACCCGGCACGGCGGCTTCGGCGGACACCCGGAGCTGGACCGTACGGTCGCCGCCGAGGCCGCGGCCTTCCTGGACGCGGGCCGCACCGGCACCGTGGAGGTGGGGGAACGCGGCGCGCGCTGCGGCTCCCGGGTGACCGTGCTGATCGAGTCCGCCGTCCCGCCGCCCCGCATGATCGTGTTCGGCGCCGTCGACTTCGCGGCCGCGCTGGTCCGCGTCGGCAAGTTCCTCGGCCACCATGTCACCGTGTGCGACGCCCGGCCCGTGTTCACCACCCGCGCCCGGTTCCCCGAGGCCGACGCGGTGGTGGTCGACTGGCCGCACCGCTACCTGGAGCGCACCGCGACCGACGCCCGCACGGTGCTGTGCGTCCTCACCCACGACCCCAGGTTCGACGTACCGCTGCTGCGCCTCGCCCTGCGCCTGCCCGTGGCCTACATCGGCGCGATGGGCTCCCGCCGCACCCACCTCGACCGTCTGGAGCGGCTGCGCGAGGCGGGTGTCACGGACCGCCGGCTGGCCCGGCTGCGCTCCCCGATCGGCCTCGACCTCGGCGCCCGCACCCCGGAGGAGACCGCCCTGTCCATCGCGGCGGAGATCGTCGCCGCCCGGCGCGGCGGCACCGGCATCTCCCTGACCGGAGCCCACACCCCGATCCACCGCGACCTCCCCGCAGGGGTGGGATCACCGGCCTGAGGGCGCCCGGGACCGCGGGTCACTCCCGCCTGAGCAGGCCGTTCACCGCGCGGCCGAACATGGACTGGGCGGCGCTCGTCACCACCCCGTCGAAGGCACGCGGCAGGAACGAGACGCGGAGTTCCTCCCGCCACAGCACGCGCGTCCGGCCGCCTGGGCCCGGCCGTACCTCGATCTCCGCCCAGCCGAGGACCACCCGGCCGTGCTTCTCCAGCCGGCACAGCCCCGGTTCGCCGTCCTGCGGGGGACGCCAGACGGTGACTTCCATCGGATCGTCGAAGACCAGCGGGCCCACGCCCGAGCGGGCGAGGACGCGGGTTCCCACACCGGTGGGCGGGGGCGTGGTCACCGTCATCCGGGTGAGCGGCACCACGTCGCCGTGCCGGGGCCAGTCGGTGAGTCGGCGCCAGGTCTCGTCGAGCGAGAGCGGGACCGTGCGTTCGAGCGTGAAGAGGGACACTCCACGATCGTAGGGAATGGCCGTGCGCCGCCCGGGGGTTCCCCCGGCGGGTCACCTGCCCGGCGGATGGACCGGCGTGCCACCGGCGCGCGCCGGACCGCGCACGCCCACCGGCACGCCCCCGAGAGCCGGCCCCTGAGGCCGTTGGACAGGGAGGCGCTGCGGGCTGCTCGTGGAAGCTCGCAGCGCCCCCCTGGTCGTGCACCCGAGCGAGCTCGGGAAATCTTCCGGGTCAGGCGGTGACCTGCGCGGTCACCAGGCTGGAGAAGGTGGTCAGCCGGGTGTAGACCCCCGGGTGACCGGCCTGCGCGCAGCCCTCGCCCCAGGAAGTGATCCCTGCCAGGACGCCCCCGATGATCAGGGGACCGCCGCTGTCGCCCTGGCAGGTGTCGATGCCGCCGGAGGTGACTCCGGCGCAGACCATGTCGGACTGGACGAAGTCCGGACCGTAGGAGGTGCGGCAGCTGGAGTCCGACACCGTGGGGACGGTCGCGGTCCGCAGCTGGTCGGAGGAGCCGCCGTTCTCCGAGGTGGTGCCCCAGCCGAGGATGCGGGCCGTGGTGCCGGCCGCGTAGACACTCGTCTGGGCGGAGGAGACGTAGGACACCGGGGTGTACGGCATCGGCGTCGACAGGGTCAGCACGGCCACGTCGTCGCCCCGGGTGGCGTCCGTGTAGTCCGGGTTCACCCAGATCCCGCTGACGCGGCTCACCGTGCCGTCGGTGCCCTTCAGATAGGTGCGGCCGCCCACCACGCGGACGCTGCTCGTCGACTCGCCGGCCATGCAGTGCGCCGCTGTGACCACCTTCTCGGCGGACACCAGGGTGCCGCCGCAGAACTGGCTGCCGGACGCGTCCGTGATCTGCATGACGTACGGGTACGCGGTCGTGGTGGTGGCCGTACCGCCCACGACGGGCTGCGGCGCGGCGCCCGCCGCCGGGGCGGCCACGAGCGCGGTCGCCGCGGCGGCGGCGGTGGCCAGCACGGTCGCGGCGGTCTTTCTGGCACGTCTGAGCCCGGACATGAGTCTCCTCAATGGGGGTGGCCGGTGGGGGTCGCACGGGTGTGGGGGGATACACGGGGACGGGGCACCCCGACTCCGGTGGAGCGGAGAGCGGAAGGAACCCGAACCCGTGTGCCCGGCGATCGGCACGTCCCTCACGCTAGGACCCGGAACTCCCGCCTCCCAATGAGGGAACCCCCTAGGGGGCCGGGGGAGGGAAAACCCTCGGTCCGGCTCATTCAACCGGGGGTGCCGTCACTTCGCGCGGCGACCTGCGGCCAATCGGACGATGTCCACCCGCGAGCGGATACCCAGCTTCCGGTACACCCGCGTCAGGGTCGCCTCCACCGTCTTCACGCTCACGAACAGCCGTGCGGCTATCTCCCGGTTGGTGGCGCCCTCCATCACCAGTGCGGCCACCTGACGCTCCATCGCGGCCAGCCCCGCCAGCGTGTCCAGCGCCTCCGGGGCGTCCGGCACCGCCACCGGCGGCTCGGGCTCGGGCGCGGTACGGGCCTCCTCCACCTGGCGCAGCCACGGCAGCGCCCGGCAGCGCCGGAACAGCCGGGTCGCCTCGTCGTACGCCGTGCCCCTCCTGCGGGTCCCCTCCGGGGAACGGGCGCGCAGCTGGGCCAGGGCGAACGCGGCGCGGGCCGCCTCCAGCCCGAAGCCCAGCCCGGTGAGCCGGTCCTGAGCCGAGGTCAGCAGGGTCAGCGCCCCCTCCCGGTCGCCCCGGGCCGTCCGCACCACGGCCTCCGCCCGGTCCAGTACGGCCAGCACGCTCGCCCGGCCAAGCCGCTCGGCGTGCTCCCGGCTGGTGTCGATGAGGGCCTGCGCCTCGGCCGGTTCACCGATCCGGACCAGCGCCTCCGCGAGATCGCCGTGCCAGCGGCCGCGCGCCGGGTCGGTGATGCCGAGGTCCTGCTCCAGACGGCGCGCCCGGCGCAGCGAACGCACCGTGCCCGCAGCGTCCCCGGCCACCAGCTGGGCGTACCCGAGCGAGGCGAGCGCCCGCGACAGGTACATCTGGTCGCCGTCCTGCTCGGCGTGCCCGACCGCCTCGTGGGCCAGCGCCAGCGCCTGTTCCACGTCCCCGCCGGCCGCCGCGGGGGGCGAGGGCCGCATAGCCGGGGCGGGCTCCCCGCTGCCCCCGTGCCGCGGCCGCCGCAGCCCCTCCCGGGCCAGCTCCAGCGCGCGGCCGCAGTGCCCGGCGTGCAGCTCGGTCTCCGCGAGCCCGCGCAGGAAGTGCACCTCGCTCTCCACCGAGCCGCGCCGCCGCACCTCGCTCAGCAGCGCGGTCACCGTGCCACGGGCCTCGGCCAGCCGGTCGCCCATGATCAGCCAGCGGAACCGGGCGCTGCCCGCGCCGTTGTGATGGCACGCCACCGAGGCGTCCTGCGGCTCGCGCAGGGCCCGCTGGATGGTGCGGGGCGCCTCCGGATGCCCCATCAGGGTCTCCGTCTGCGCCTGGAAAGCGAGGGCCAGCAGCTCGGTGCGCCGGTCACCGCCGTGCTCGGCCAGCGCGGCCGCGTGCGCGGCGGCGGTACGGGCCTCGGTGAAGTCGCCCTGCACGATCAGCGCGCGCCAGGCCAGCTGGTAGTTGACCAGGGCCAGCAGCCGGGGGTCCTGCCCGGCGTCGGCCAGCGCCTGCGGGAACACGGCGTCGACCTCGGCCATGGTGTGGCCGGCGGTGTCGATGACGACCATCCAGGCCCGCACCCGTTCGGCGGGCACGGCGGTACGGCTCAGCACCTCGTGGGCGATGTCCCGGGCGAGGTCGACCTCGCCCGCCGTGTTCGCGTCCTCGGCGGCGGTGAGCCGCCGCTCCTCCGGTCCCGGCACGCCGTCGGCGGGGGTGCGGCGCGCGGCCAGCAGGCCGAGCTGGGCGGCGACGGAGGGCGCGCCCCGGTCGCGGGCCAGGGTCGCGGCCCCGGCGAGCCTCGCCGCCACCTCCGGGTCGGTGCCGGTGGTGGCCAGCGCCAGGTGCCGGGCCCGCTCGATCGGGTCGGAGGCGGCGGTGGACAGCGCGGCGTGCGCGGCCCGCCGCTCCGGCGCCGGCGCCTCGGCGTACAGGGCAGCGGAGATGAGGGGGTGCGCGAAGCGTACGGCCGGGGCCTCCGGCTCGGTGGCGAGCAGCCCGAGTTCGGCGGCCTGGGCGCACTCCGCCTCGGCGTTCTCCCGGCCGGCCGCGCGCAGCAGGGCCGGGGTGGGGCGGGCGCCCGCGCTGGCCACCAGCAGGGTGCGGCGGGCCTCGACGGAGAGCATGTCCAGCCGGCTGAGCACCAGGGCACGCAGCGAGGTCGGCACCGGCAGTGGCTCGCCGGGCCGGGGCGGGGTCGGGCTGTCGGCGAGCGCGCGGCTCAGCTCCAGCGCGAACAGCGGGTTGCCGCCGCTGGTGCGGTGGATCTCGCGGACCGCGGAGCGGGGAAGCGCGCCGTGTCCCCGGTGGTCCAGCAGCCGGGCCACCTGGACGCGGTTGAGCGGACCGAGGCGGACGGCGGCCGTGTCGGGCGGACAGGCGCGCAGCTGACGGTCGTACTCCTGGCTCTCCAGGCCCTCGGTGCGTACCGCGCACAGCAGTTGCACCGGCGTACCCTCCAGCCGGCGGGCGGCGAAGCCGAGCAGTTCGGCGCTGGCCGGGTCCAGCCACTGGAGGTCGTCGGCGACGACGAGCACCGGGCCGCGTACGGCTAGGGCACGCAGCGCGGACAGCACCGCCAGGCGCAGCGCCAGACCGTCGCGTTGGAGGCTGGACTCGCCCCGGCCGGTGAGCGCCGACTCCAGCGCGGTCAGCTGGGCCGAGGGCAGGTGCGGCGCGACCTCGTCCAGGACCAGGCCGAGGAGGTCGGCCAGGGCGAGGAAGGGCAGATGCGATTCGGACTCGGTCGCCGAGCAGCGCAACACGGTGCGCGCGGTGGCGCCGTATTCCTCGGCCAATGCCCGCAGGAAAGTCGATTTGCCTATTCCGGCCGGGCCGTGCACCAGCACGCTGCCGCCAGAGGCGAGCTGTTCCTTCGCTTCGGCGAACAGTTCCTCGCGGCCGATGAGCAGGTCGGGACGGAATCGTACAGGCTCCTGGAAGTCCCGTCGCACGGTCGCCGCTCCCCTCGTGTGTCGTGTCCGGGCCAAATTCTAGGCAACGGAGGCCGGAATTCGGTGAGAAGTCGTGGTGAGGGAAATAACAGCCTGTCACGCATCCGGAAATGCAATGCGGGCCAATGTGAATGGCATGTTTCGGCGGCGGGTGCCGGGGCCGGGCCGAAATGGCCGGCGGCGGCCCCTAGGGAAGGACCCCGGCCCGGCGAGCCGCCGTCACCGCCTCCCCTCGGGTATGGGCGCCAAGCTTCCGCATCGCCGCACGCGGATAGCCCTTCGCCGTCGCCGGGCGCAGGCCCGGCCGGTCGGCGACGGCCGCGTTGGTCGCACCGGTCGCCACCCAGGTCAGTACGTCCAGCTCACGCGGGGCCGGCCCCGGGCGCCCGGTCGTGGGCGACGCGGCCAGCAGGTCGCAGGCCGCCGGCAGCTCGGCCCGCAGCCCCGGGCCCGCGATGCGCGGGGCCGGTGCCCGCAGCGCCGCGTGCGCCTCCCGTACGTGCTCCCGGCCCGCCTCCCGCTCGGGCGGCCCTGCCTCGGCGGGCCGGAGCGCGGCCGGCAACCCCCGCGCCCCGTCCCGTACCACGAGCGCCCGCTCGACCTCCCGGGCCGCCGCGACCGCGCCGCCCGGCGGCCGGGCGGTGCGCAGCGCGCCGTACGGCACCCCGCGCACCCGGTGCCGTACCACCAGCGGCACCGCCGGCACCGCGCGCAGGCCCTCGGCCGCGACCGGGACGTCGTACTCACGGCTGATCCGCCGGGAGGCGGCGTAGTCCGGCACCGCGCACGCCCGGCCCAGCGCCACCGCGCGGCCGCCGAGCCCGGTGCCCGACGTCACCACCAGCGAGCGCAGGGCGCCGGTCGCGGTGCCGCTCAGCTCGCCGATCCGGATCTGCGCCGCGCCGGGGCCGACCGCTCCGCCGAACGCGACCGGCAGTCCCGTCGCACGCCGCAGCCCGGCCGGCGCACCCCGAATCTCCGTCGTCGCCACGGCATCTGCTGCCACTTTCTCGCTCCTTCGTGCCGCCACCCCCGTTCGGGGGTGGTGAGACCCGCATCACGGATTAGACGATGGGGGAGAGCCGCCCGGCAATGGTCCGGGACGCGGGAGTGCGCCGGCGGTGGACGACCGCGGCAGCGAGGAGGACACGGATGACGACCCCGACGGAGCTGTTCCGCAGCGCCCGCGATTTCCTGCTGGAGCACCGGGAGGACTACCAGGCGGCCTACGACGGCTTCCGCTGGCCCGGGTTCGAGCACTTCAACTGGGCGCTGGACTGGTTCGACGTGATCGCGGAGGGCAACGACCGCACCGCCCTGCACATCGTCGAGGAGGACGGCACCGAGACCCGGCTCACCTTCGCCGAACTCTCCGACCGCTCCGACCGCGTCGCCGGCCACCTGCGGGCGCTGGGCGTCGGCGCCGGGGACCGGGTCCTCGTCATGCTCGGCAACCAGGCCGAGCTGTGGGAGACCATGCTCGCCGCGATGAAACTGCGTGCCGTGGTCATCCCGGCCACCCCGCTGCTCGGCCCCGCCGACCTGCGCGACCGGGTCGGGCGCGGCGGGGTCGCGCATGTGATCGCGCGCGCCGAGGACACCGCCAAGTTCGCCGAGGTCCCGGGCACCTACACCCGGATCTCGGTCGGCGGCCTGCCCAAGGAGGCGTGGGAGCCCTACGAGGACGCCTACGCGCTCCCCGCCGGGTTCCTGCCCGACGGCCCGACCCTCGCCGACGACCCGCTGATGCTGTACTTCACCTCCGGGACCACCGCCCGCCCCAAGCTGGTCGAGCACACCCACACCTCGTACCCGGTCGGCCATCTCGCCACCCTCTACTGGATCGGGCTGAAGCCCGGCGACGTGCACCTCAACATCTCCTCGCCCGGCTGGGCCAAGCACGCCTGGTCCAACCTGTTCGCACCCTGGAACGCCGAGGCGACCGTCTTCGTCGTCAACTACACCCGCTTCGACGCCGTCCGGCTCATGGCGGAGATGGACCGCGCCGGTGTCACCACGTTCTGCGCGCCGCCCACCGTGTGGCGGATGCTGATCCAGGCCGACCTGACCCGGCTCGCCACCCCGCCCCGCGAGGCCGTCGCGGCCGGGGAACCCCTCAACCCCGAGGTGGTCGAACAGGTCCGCCGGGCCTGGGGGGTGACCGTACGGGACGGGTTCGGGCAGACCGAGACCGCCGTGCAGATCTTCAACAGCCCAGGCCAGGAACTGCGTACCGGCTCCATGGGCCGCCCCCGCCCCGGCTATCGTGTGACGCTCCTCGACCCGGTCACCGGCGCGCCCGGCGCCACCGAGGGCGAGATCGCGCTCGACCTGGCCACGCGCCCCGTCGGCCTGATGACCGGCTACCACGGCGATCCCGGCCGCACCGCCGAGGCGATGGCCGAGGGCTACTACCGCACCGGCGACATCGGCTCCCGCGACGCCGACGGGTACGTGTACTACACGGGGCGCGACGACGACGTCTTCAAGGCCAGCGACTACAAGATCAGCCCCTTCGAGCTGGAGAGCGCGCTGCTGGAGCACGACGCCGTTGCCGAGGCGGCCGTGGTCCCCGCGCCGGACGAACTCCGGCTCGCGGTACCGAAGGCGTACATCGTGCTCGCCGAGGGCTGGGAGCCCGGACCCGGCACCGCCGAGGCGCTCTTCGAGCACTCCCGCGAGGTGCTCGCGCCCTACAAGCGGCTGCGGAGGCTGGAGTTCGCGCCACTGCCCAAGACCGTGTCCGGAAAGATCCGCCGCGTCGAGCTGCGTGAGGCCACGGCCGCCGGCTCGGCGGACGAGTACCGCGAGGAGGACTTCCGGTGAGCCTGTCGTACACGCACGGAACCGCCACCACCCCCCTGCTCGGCGACACCATCGGCGCCAACCTCGCCCGCACGGTCGCCACCTGGCCGGAGCATGAGGCCCTGGTCGACATCCCCGCCGGACGCCGCTGGACCTACACCGAGTTCGCTGCCGACGTGGAGCGGCTGGCGTGCGCACTGCTCGCCGCCGGAGTCGCCAAGGGCGACCGGGTGGGCGTCTGGGCGGTCAACCGCGCCGAATGGGTGCTCGTCCAGTACGCCACCGCGCGGGTCGGCGCGATCATGGTCAACGTCAACCCGGCCTACCGCACCCACGAGGTGGAGTACGTCCTCCGGCAGGCCGGCGTCTGCCTGCTGTTCGCCTCCACCGGGCACAAGGACAGCGACTACCGGGCGATGGTGGACGAAGTACGCCCGAGGCTGGCGGAGTTGAAGCGGACGGTGTACTTCGGCGATCCGAGCTGGGACGAGTTCACCGCACTCGGCGCCGAGGTCCCGGGGGAGCGACTGCGCGCCCGCGAAGCCGAGTTGTCCTGCGACGACCCGATCAACATCCAGTACACCTCGGGCACCACCGGCTTCCCCAAGGGCGCCACCCTCTCCCACCACAACATCCTCAACAACGGCTTCTTCGTGGGGGATTCGGTCGCCTACACCGAGCAGGACCGCGTCTGCGTCCCCGTGCCCTTCTACCACTGCTTCGGCATGGTGATGGGCAACCTCGCGGCCACCTCGCACGGCGCCTGCGTCGTCATCCCGGCCCCGTCCTTCGAGCCCCGGGCCACCCTGGACGCCGTCCAGCGGGAGCGCTGCACCTCGCTCTACGGGGTGCCCACGATGTTCATCGCGGAGCTGAACCTCCCCGAGTTCGCGGAGTACGACCTCTCCACCCTGCGCACCGGCATCATGGCGGGCTCGCCCTGCCCGGTCGAGGTGATGAAACGGGTGGTCGCCGAGATGCACATGGCCGAGGTGTCCATCTGCTACGGCATGACCGAGACCTCCCCCGTCTCCCTGCAGACCCGCGTCGAGGACGACCTGGAGCACCGCACCGGCACCGTAGGCCGCGTCCTGCCGCATCTGGAGGTCAAGGTGGTCGACCCGGCCACCGGCATCACCCTGTCCCGCGGCGAGGCCGGCGAGCTGTGCACCCGCGGCTACAGCGTCATGCTCGGCTACTGGGAGGAGCCCGCGAAGACCGCCGAGGTCATCGACACCGGCCGCTGGATGCACACCGGCGACCTCGCCGTGATGCGCGACGACGGCTATGTGGAGATCGTCGGCCGCATCAAGGACATGATCATCCGGGGCGGCGAGAACATCTACCCGCGCGAGATCGAGGAGTTCCTCCACGCCCACCCCAAGATCCGGGACGTCCAGGTGGTCGGCGTACCGCACGAGCGCTACGGCGAGGAGGTCCTCGCCTGTGTCATCCCGCTCGACCCGGCCGACCCGCTCACGCTGGACGAACTGCGCGCCTTCTGCCGGGACCGGCTGGCCCACTACAAGATCCCGAGCCGGCTCCAGCTCCTGGGCGCCTTCCCCATGACGGTGTCGGGCAAGGTCCGCAAGGTCGAGCTGCGCCGCGCGCACGGCTCCTGACATGCTCATGGGGCGCGGTCGACCCCGTTGCCTTCCGGCCGGGACCGCGCCCCACAAGCCCCCCGTGCGCAAAGCCCGCCGCCCCCGTCACGGCGGGACCTCACATCTCCAATCTGCCCTTGTTCGGCGGCTGTTGAAGCCTTTCGGGCGGTCTTCAGAGGTTGATTTGAGGTTCGGGGCCCCCTTGCGTCCCGAGGCGTTGTCAGTGGCCCGTGTCACGCTCCGGGCATGGGATTTTTCGATGACCTCGTGCTTCCCGGCGAGCCCCTCGCCACAGAGCGCTCCGTCCTGGCCCGGCTGCGTCCGCCCGGCCAGGACGAGGGCAGGTACACGCCGCCCGTCGACCGCTTCGTGCCCGTACCTCTCTCCCAGCCGGTGCCCGCCGGGGCGGGGCCGGAGACGCGGGTGATGCTGACCGGGTGGTCGGCGTGGCCGGTGTCGGTCACCCTGCACCTCGCGGTGTTCCGGCGGACCCGCCGTCAGGGCGGCCTCGCACCCGGGCAGTCCGGATTACGGGTGGGCCTGCTGCTCTCCGACGGTCGCCGGGTGACCTCGCTGGACGGCACCACCACCCGCCGTGTCCCGTTCACCGGGACGGACGGTGAGGTGCGCGAGGCCCAGACGGCCCAGGCGGTCGGCCTGATCCCGCTCGACCCGAGGCTGCACCACTCCCACCGGTCCCTGTTCAAGACCGACGTGGACCTGTACCTCCCCGAACTGCCCCCGCCCGGCGAGGCGACGCTCGTCGTGGAGTGGCCGGACGAAGGGATCGCCGAGACCCGTGTCCCGGTCGACGCGGACGCGCTCCGGACGGCGGCCGGGCAGGCGGTGGAGGTGTGGCCGGACCTCGAAGCGCCGGAGCCGGACGAAGGGCCGGGCACGATCATCCACATGGAGGTGGGCGGCCCTCGGTCGTTCCTGGCCCCGCCGCTGAACGGGCGGCAGACCGAGACGCTCCGCCGGGAGGAGGAGGCCCGGCAGCGCCTCGTACCCCGGCCCGACTGGGACGGCATGCGGTCCGACGACTGGGCGGACTTGGCGCTGATCGAGGCCCGGCTCGCCGGGGGAGCGCCCCCTCGGGGCGAGGCCGGGTGGAGCGGCGGCACCCCACTGCACCTGACGGCGGAACAGGGCTCCGTGGCCGGGATCTCGGCGCTCCTCGCCCACGGCGCGGACGTGGACGCGCGGGACGACTTCGGGCACACCCCGCTCTGGTACGCCGCGCTCCGCCTGAAAGAGGCCGCCATCCGCACCCTGATCGACGCCGGGGCGGACGTGTGGACGCCGCAGGAGGCGCCCTGGTCGCCGGGGCGGCTGTTGCTGACCACTCCGCTGGCCCCGCTGGTGAGTTCCCTCCCGGGTGCGGAAGAACTGCCCGCCGAGGAGGTCGCCGCCCTGCGGGCCGCCGACGCGCTCGTCGCCGCCTTCGGCGACGACCCGCTGTGGACCGACGGGCTCGGGATCTGCTTCGTACGGGACCTCACCGAGGACGAGGTGATCCGGCGGCTCGGCGCAGAACCGGCCCGCTGCCCGCGCACCGGCCTGGCGGACGCGCCCTTCGACACGGACGACTTCGACGAGATCGTGCGCCACGTCGGTGTGCGCGCCGTCCAGGGCGCTCCGGGTGGCTGCGTGATCACCCAGGACGGATACCTGACCAGCGATCCGGACCTGCTGAGCGCGATATCGGCGGGCACCACGGCGTACGGCGTGTACTTCAACCCCAAGGGTGGCAGCTTCGGTTCACTGGCGCGCGACGGCGAGTTCGTGGGGAGCGAGGAGATCGGCATGTGGGGCCACGGCCTGGACCCGGACGCCTTCTGGACCTTCCGTCTCTGGCAGCGCGAGCCCGACTTGCCCTTCGGGGCCGACGCCCTCGCCTACGCCTGCGCCGCCGCCGGTCTCGTCATCGAGGACGGCCGGGAGGCCGTCGACCGCCACGCCCCGCGCCGGTGGGTCGAGCTGCCGCCGGAGCCGCGCTGAGGCTCACAGCTCGTGCTCCGACAACCCCGGCCAGTCCTCCGGGCCGCCGCCCAGCCAGTCGATCAGGTCGCTCTCCTCGACCTCGACGCGGTCGAGGTCGGCCAGCCGGAGGATCTCGATCACGTCGTCCAGGTGGGAGGCGAGGCCGAGGGTGACCTCGCCCTCGGTGACCCGGCGGGAGCCGTCGAGTGCCGGGGGGTGGACCACGATGTGCGGAAAACGCGTCGGATCGGCCATGGGTTCAGCGTCCTGCGGATCGGAGGGCGCCGCTACTCGGCGACCGGGCCGGTGCGGCGGCCGGGAATTCACCCAGGCTTCACCGGCCGCCGCCCCCGCCCTCTTCCCCCGCACCGGCCGGGCTTCGGGCCTCGCGCCGCTCACGTCCTCCACGAAAGGCAGCCCCGACGCATGCGCCACGCCCTCCTCCGCGCCGCGAGACGGCTCGGTACCGGAGCGGCCGTCACGGCCGTCACCACCGCGCTCGCCGTGGCCGCCCCCTTCCCGGCCGTCGCGGCGAGCGCCGCGGAGCTGTCGTCCCTGGTGGACCCGCTGATCGGCTCCGCGAACGACGGCGACACCCTCCCCGGCGCCACCCTCCCCCAGGGCATGGCCCCCTGGTCGCCCGCCAGCACCACCGGCGACCAGACCAGCACCGGCCGACCCTTCGGGAGCCACCCGCGGGGCCGGCCGGCGTTAAGGTCGTACGACCGAACGCTGGGGGCACAGTTGAGACTGCGAGTGGAGTTCACCACCGAACCCTTCGACCTGGACGTACCGCCCGCGCACGCCGTGGCGGCCCGTGAGGTCGTCGAGGGCGCCGGTCTCGGCACCGTGGACGTGGGCCCGTTCGGCACCCTGGCCGAGGGCGGTGCGGACGGCGTGCTCAGTGCGGTGGACGCGCTGCTGCGGCGGAGCCTGGAAGCCGGGGCCACCCGGATATCCCTCCAGCTCAACGTGGTCGACGAGGGGCGACAGATGACTGCCGAGGAGCCCTTCGTCGCCGCCGTCAAACCGCTGGTCGACGCCATGGGCGGGGAGTTGCTCCCGCCGGGCGAGGCCGGCCCCGACGACGTGGTGCTGGCCTGGGCGGGCGCCGACGTCGTCGCCGTACGGCTGCCCCAGCTCGCGGAGTCCCTGGACCACCTCCTCGCCGCGCTGGAGCGCAGGGAGGAGCGGCCGCTGGCCGAGCTGGACCGCAAGGCCAAGCAGGAGATCGTCCGGACGCTGGAGGCGCGCGGCGCCTTCGCCGTGCGGCACGGGGTCGAGACCGTGGCGGGGGCGCTCGGCGTCAGCCGGTTCACCATCTACAACTACCTCAACCGGGAGAGGGACCGCTGAGCCCGTCCGGAGCAGGTGGCCCAAAGTTTTCAACAAAGTGTTGACGTGCCGTCGCCGCGAGGCGTTAGCTGACGGCACCCCGTCCGGCACGACGGCCCTCGCGGCCACGGAGGCGCCCGTGACATCCCCCGCCACCCCCCTGGCCCTGGCCCGGTTCAACGCCCTCGGGGACGAGGCCGCGCTCGCCGTCCTGCACGAGGTGTGCGCCGGCACCGCCTGGGCCCGCCTGCTCCTCGTCGCCCGCCCCTACGCCACCCCGGACGACCTGTACGTCGCCGCCGACGCTGCCCTCGCCGGACTCGGCGCCGACGACCTGGCCGAGGCGATGGCGGGCCACCCGCCGATCGGCCGGCCGGAACCCGGCGACCCCGCCTCCACTCGCGAGCAGCGCGGCATGGCGGACGCCTCCGACGCCCTGCGCACCGAGATGCTCGAACTGAACCTCGCCTACCAGAACCGCTTCGGCCATGTCTTCCTGATCTGCGCCACCGGCCTGACCGGCGAGCAGTCGCGGGACGCCCTCAAGGACCGGCTCGGCAACACGCCGGAGCGGGAACGGGAGACCGCCCGCGCCGAACTGGGCAGGATCAACCGCATCCGCCTGGCCCGACTTCTCGCCTGAGGACGCCCGCCCCATGACCACCCCCGCCTCCGTGTCCACGCACATCCTGGACACCTCGCTCGGCCGCCCCGCCCAGGGCGTCACCGTCCGCCTCCTCGCCCGCACCGGCCCCGGCGCCGACTGGCGACCGCTCGGCGAGGGGACCACCGACGCCGACGGCCGCTGCCGCGACCTGCCCGCCCCGCCCGAGGGGACCGACCGGGTACGGCTCGACTTCGAGGTGGAGCCGTACCTGAGCGGGAACGGGGGCGCGTTCTTCCCGGAGGTGACCGTCACCTTCGCCGTCCGGGCCGGGGAGCACCACCACGTCCCGCTGCTGCTCAGCCCGTTCGGCTACTCCGTATACCGAGGGAGCTAGCACCCATGGCAGAGACGCCCCGCCCGGCGGGCCGCGCGGTCCTGGCGCAGAACCAGTACGGCAAGGCCGAGAACCGGGTCGTCCGGATCACACGCGACGGCGCCACCCACCACATCAAGGACCTCAACGTCTCCGTCACCCTCGGTGGCGACATGGACGACGTCCACTACTCCGGCTCCAACGCCCACGTCCTGCCGACCGACACCGCGAAGAACACGGTGTACGCCTTCGCCAAGCGGTACGGCATCGAGTCCGCCGAGCAGTTCGGCATCCACCTCGCCCGGCACTTCGTCACCTCTCAGGAGGCGATCCGCACGGCCCGCATCCGGATCGAGGAGTACGCCTGGGAACGGATCGGCGCGCCCGGCCGCGGGCACTCGTTCGTCCGCAGGGGGCAGGAGGTCCGGCTCACCCAGGTGTCCCACGACGGCACGTCCTGGCAGGTCGTCTCCGGGCTGAAGGACCTGGTGGTCCTGAACTCCACCGACTCCGAGTTCTGGGGCTACGCCAAGGACGAGTACACCACCCTGCCCGAGGCGTACGACCGCGTGCTGGCCACCGAGGTGAGCGCCCGCTGGCGGTACGGCTGGACCGGCGAGGGCGCCGCGCCCGACTGGGACACCTCCTACACCGAGACCCGGCGCCACCTGCTGGAAGCCTTCGCCGGGACCTACTCGTACTCCCTCCAGCAGACCCTGTACGAGATGGGCGCGCGGGTGGTCGGGGAGCGTGCCGAGGTCGACGAGATCCGGCTCTCCCTGCCGAACAAGCACCACTTCCTCGCCGACCTGAGCCCCTTCGGACTGACCAACGACAACGAGGTGTACCTCGCCGCCGACCGGCCCTACGGCCTGATCGAGGCGACCGTCCTCCGCGAGGGCCGCGCGGCGGCGATCCCGGTGGACCTCACCAGCCTCTGAGCCTCTCCGAGAGCGAAGGACGAACCGTGGCAGCAGCCGAGCGCACCGTCATCGAGAACTGCGCGATCGCCACCGTGGACGCCGACGACACCGAGTACGCCACGGGGCACCTCGTCATCAGGGGCGACCGGATCGAGACGGTCGGGGCGGGCCCGGCCCCCGGGGGGCTCACCGGCGTCACCCGCCGGATCGACGCCACCGGGCACCTTGCCACCCCCGGCCTAGTCAACACCCACCACCACTTCTACCAGTGGCTCACCCGGGGCCTGGCCACCGACCACAACCTCTTCGACTGGCTGGTGGCCCTCTACCCGATGTGGGCGCGCATAGACGAGGAGATGGTGTCCGCCGCGGCGCGGGGCTCACTGGCGATGATGGCACGGGGCGGCGTCACCACCGCGATGGACCACCACTACGTCTACCCGCGCGGTACCGGCGACCTGTCCGGCGCGATCGTGCGCGCCGCCCGGGACACCGGCGTCCGCCTCACCCTGGCCCGGGGTTCGATGGACCGGGGCGAGTCGGACGGCGGACTGCCGCCGGACTTCGCGGTGGAGAGCCTGGACGACGCGCTGGCCGCCACCGAGGCCACCGTCCGCGCCCACCACGACCCCTCCTTCGGCGCGCTGGCCCAGGTCGCGGTCGCGCCCTGCTCACCGTTCTCCGTCTCCACCGAACTGATGCGTCAGGGCGCCGAGTTGGCGCGCGAGCTGGGCGTACGGCTGCACACCCACGGCTCGGAGACGGTGGAGGAGGAGAAGTTCTGCCACGAGCTGTTCGGGACGGGCCCGACCGAGTACTTCGAGTCCACCGGCTGGCTCGGCCCGGACGTGTGGATGGCGCACTGCGTCCACATGAACGACTCCGACATCGCCGCCTTCGCCCGCACCGGCACCGGCGTCGCCCACTGCCCGTCCTCCAACGCCCGCCTCGCGGCCGGGATCGCGCGGGTACCGGACCTGCTGACGGCGGGCGTCCCGGTCGGCCTGGGCGTTGACGGCACGGCCTCCAACGAGTCGGGCGAACTCCACACCGAACTGCGCAACGCCCTGCTAGTGAACCGCCTCGGCCCGCACCGGGAGGCCGCGCTGACCACCCGCCAGGCCCTGCGCCTCGGTACCCACGGCGGCGCCCGGGTCCTCGGCCGGGCGGCGGAGACCGGCTCCCTGGAGCCCGGCAAGCTCGCCGACCTGGTCCTGTGGCGCATGGACACCCTGGCCCACGCCTCGATCGCGGACCCGGTGGCGGCGCTGGTGCTCGGCGCTCCCGCCCCGGTCACGGCCTCCTTCGTGGGCGGACGGCAGATCGTGGCGGACGGGGTGCTGCTGCACGTGGACGAGGAGCGGCTCGCCCGCACCACCCGCGAACAGGCGCAGCGGCTCGCGCGGAGCTGACCGGCTCACACCCGGCGCGGGGACGCCAGCAGGTGCCGGGCTCTGGTGCGGGCCTCGGTGTACTCACCGCACTGCCAGCCCGCCGCCTCCAGCGTGTCCGCGTACGGCTGGAGTGCCGGGCCGTACACCGCGACCGCCTCCGGCTGCGGGGTGGCGCGGACCCGGTAGCCGGGAGTGTCCGCGGTCTCCGGCTGGTGGGCGGCCGCCTCCAGGGCCAGGGCGGCGGCGCGGACCAGGTGGCTGCGCTCCCAGGCGCAGGGCCGGTCGGTGGCGGCGTCCGGGTTGGTCATGCGGCGCAGTTCGAGGAGGCCCTGCCAGGCGTCGCGTAGCTCGCGGGTGCGGGACGGGCCGGGAGGCGCCTCCTCCGCGCCGCCGACCCGCGCTGCGAAGACGCCGCTCCGGTCGGCGCTCGCGGGGGCGGGCTCCGGCTCGGCCGCGCGCCGGCGGTGGCCGGCCGGGGTGAGGAAG